>NZ_LS483446.1:1200000-1500000 GCF_900476215.1 Helicobacter mustelae
AAAATTTACGCAAGGATGCGTTATCTTAGCTTCGCGAATGCTGCCAGATTCCTTTGTGCTTGTTGTCATTCTCACATTGTTTGTTTTTGGTATTGCAATACCACTTACAGGTCAAAGTGCAAGTGCGATGATAGAACATTGGGGCAATGGCGTATGGAAATTACTTGCATTTTCTATGCAAATGGCGCTGGTTTTGGTTTTGGGCACAGCATTAGCAAGTGCAAAAATCATCTCTAATGCTCTAAAAAAGCTTGCTTCTTTGCCAAAAACCTATGTTGGAGCAGTCATTTTAGTGACCCTTGTGGCATTATTTGGAAACTTGCTTAATTGGGGCTTTGGACTTGTCATTAGCGCAATCTTTGCCAAAGAAATCGCCAAACAAGTCAAAGGTGTGGATTATCGCTTATTGATTGCAGCTGCATATTCTGGCTTTGTTGTATGGCATGCTGGACTTTCTGGCTCTATACCTCTCACCATTGCAAGCGGTGGGGAAAACTTAGCCAAAACCACTGCTGGCATACTAACACAGGCCATCCCCATAACAAAAACGATTTTTTCCAACTACAATCTCATCATGGTAGGGATTATTGTGGTTTGCCTGCCACTGCTTTTGACCCTCATCCATCCACCAAAAAACGGGGTCATTCAGGTTAATAAGGCATTGCTAGAAGATACAAATGAGGCAGAGATCCTTCCTCACAAAAATGAGCATACGCCTTCAGATTGGCTGGAGCAAAGCCCCATCCTTAGCATTCTCATTGGATGTTTTGGTATTTTGTTTTTGTTTCTCTATTTTGCTGGTGGCAAAAGCATCAATCTCAATACCGTAAATCTCATCCTTTTGTTTGCTGGAATTCTTTTGCATGGCAGACCCATTGCCTATATCAGAGCGATCAACAAGGCAACTAGAAATGCTGCTGGCATCATCTTGCAATTCCCCTTTTATGCGGGGATTATGGGATGATGACAGGCATGCCTATGCTAGATGGGCATGCCAATGGACAATCTCTAGCCCAAATGCTCTCTAGCGCCTTTGCATCTATGGCCAATGCGCAAACCTTTCCCATGCTCACTTTTTTGAGCGCTGGTGTCGTCAATATCTTCGTGCCATCTGGTGGAGGGCAATGGGCAGTGCAAGCACCCATTATGATTCCTGCTGGAGTAGCACTTGGAGTAGATCCTAGCGTTGTTGCTATGGCGATTGCCTGGGGCGATGCGTGGACTAATATGATACAGCCTTTTTGGGCATTGCCTGCGCTTGCTATTGCTGGACTTGGTGCAAAAGACATCATGGGATATTGTGTCATTACGCTCCTATTTGTAGGGCTTGTGGCCTGCGGCGGATTTTTATTTTTGACATAAAGGGGGAAAGATGGAACATAAAGTAGCGATTGTTACAGGAAGTGCCAGCGGCATAGGGCTTTGTATCGCAGAAAAATTCTTGCAATCTCATATCAAAGTGGTGTTTTCTGACTACAATGAGGAAGCATTAGAAAAAACCATAAAAGAGCATCAAGATTTTGAGTGCATAGGCATTCCTTGCGATATGGCAAAAGAAGAGGATGTCAAAAATCTCATCCAAAAGACACAAGAGCAGTATGGACGCATTGATATTCTTGTCAATAATGCGGGATTACAGTATGTGGCCAGTATCGAAGATTTCCCCACCCAGATGTTTGAAAAGATGATTCAAGTGATGCTTGTGGGTTCTTTTATGAGTGCCAAATATGCCATACCCCATATGAAACAACAAAACTTTGGCAGGGTGATCAATATGGCTTCCATCAATGGGCTTATAGGCTTTGCTGGCAAAGCCGCCTATAATAGCGCTAAACACGGAATCATAGGGCTCACTAAGGTGATTGCCCTAGAATGCGCCAAATCCAACATCACCTGCAATGCCATCTGCCCTGGTTATGTTGATACACCGCTTGTAAGGGGGCAGATGCAGGATTTGGCCAGACAAAGAGGGGTCAGCATAGAATCTGTACTCAATGAAGTACTCTATCCACTCATCCCACAAAAAAGACTCATAGACATCCAAGACATCGCTTCTTTGGCGCTTTTCTTGTGTAATGATAGTGCCAAACATATTACAGGACAATCGCTTGTGATTGATGGGGGCTATACTGCTCAATAATTAGGAGGTAACATGCTTGGCATTCTCTTGGGGTTGCTCACCCTTATGGTGCTTGCCTATCTTGGCTGGTCTATTATTTGGGTAGCTCCAATTGCTGCTGGTGTGGTGGCGGTATTTGGGGGGCTTGATTTGCTTGACTCCTATACCCATACCTATATGAGCGGATTTGTTGGCTTTGCCAAGGCGTGGTTCCCTGTGTTTATGCTTGGTGCGATCTTTGGCAAACTTATGGAGATCACCAACATGGCAGCATCCGTATCCATGGCACTAGGAAAGATTCTTGGTAAACAAAGGGCGATCCTTGGTGTAGTCGTATCTGCTGCTGTGCTCACTTATGGTGGGGTGAGTTTGTTTGTAGTTGTATTTGCTGTCTATCCCTTGGCACTGAGTTTGTTTAAACAAGCCAATATCTCAAGAAGACTGATTCCTGCTTGCATCGCGCTTGGTTCATTCACCTTCACCATGATGGCACTCCCTGGCAGCCCACAGATCCAAAATCTCATCCCTACCAAATATTTTGGCACGACCCCCATGGCAGCGCCTATAATGGGACTGATTGCAGGGGGGATTATGTTTTTTGGTGGGGTTTTTTATCTCAAATATAGAGAAAACAAACTCAAATCCCAAGGGGAATATTATGAAGAACCAGGCAAAGATCACAAAGCCAATCTCAACACCCATACGCCAAATTTCATCCTATCACTCTTGCCCTTGCTTTGCGTAGTCGTGGCTCTTAATGTGTTTTCCCTCCCTATCATCACTGCCCTGCTTTGTGGCATATTGCTAATACTGGTGCTAAATATCACTCATTACAAATCCTTTATCACAGCCCTCAATGAAGGAGCCAATGGCTCAGTGATTGCCATCATCAATACCAGTGCTGCTGTGGGATTTGGCTCTGTGGTGAGGGCAGTCCCTGGATTTGAGAGTCTGATCCACTATCTTCTAAGCATCAAGGGCAGTCCGCTCCTATCAGAGGCAATCGCAGTCAATATCCTTGCAGGGGCTACGGGAAGTGCAAGCGGAGGCATGGGCATAGCCCTAGAAGCACTTGGAGAGAAATATAAAGAGATCGCACTAAATCAAGATATACCCCTAGAACTTTTCCATAGAGTCGCATCCATTGCATCAGGAGGACTTGATGCCCTGCCACATAATGGAGCCGTTTTGACGCTCCTTGTCATCACAGGCATGACCCACAAGCAAAGCTATGCTGATATTTGTGTGGTCGCTGTGATCCTCCCTATCATCGCTCTTATTGTTGGGCTTTGCTTTGCATTTATGGGGATTTATTGATACAAGAGAAATTTCAGCCTTTTAGGCTACCCTCTCATTATAGAGGGCAAGGAGCCATAAGCCCCCGCGCATTATCTGACTCAATCCCATCCCTCCATTCCTATGGGTGCAAGGAAGCTTTGGCTTATTTGACTAAAGAAACTGCCATGGGGCTGTGCATAGATAAAAGTCTCATGCAGGATTGCCAAATCCCCATCGCCCCTATTTTCAAAATCAATCAAAACACACAAAGCAATTGAGATATAATTGAGGGATTTTTATAGAAGGTTTTTTGATGTTTCCTATCGTCTTTAATGTGAATCAAGAATATATGAAATATATGGCAGTGCTGTGTTTTAGCATCATAAAAAACACAAAGCCATCAGAAAATAAGGATCCTTCTCATCACAGAGGCACAACAACCCTAGAGCCCTATTGTTTTTATGTTCTTACAGATGGAGTCGACCAACAAACGCAAGATAAAATTCATGCTCTTGAAGCTAGCCTAAGTGCCATTTATCCTTGTAAAATCCTTCTTCATATCATAAGCGATAAAGATTTTAAAGGGTTACCGAAGTTAAATGGGAATTATTTGACATATTTTCGCATAAAACTCGCTAGCCTACTTCCCCAAGATCTAAAAACTTGTCTTTATCTTGATGTGGACATGCTTTGCCTAAGTGATATCAGAGAGCTATTTTGCTTTTCTCTGCAAGATGCTGTGCTTGGCGCGGTGCTAGATGCAGATTTTAAAAAATCTCGTATTATGCCTGCAAGAGATTCTACAAAGGGCTCTAAAAAAGGTTTCAGTCTAAATGTTTCTTGCTATTTCAATGCAGGCTTATTGCTCATCAACCTTCAAGAGTGGCGTAAGCAAAATATCGAACAAAAATGCTTTGATTTTCTCGCACAATATCATCCCATATGCCATGATCAAGATGCATTAAATGCGGTTCTTGATGGCAATAACATAAAGCTTCTTCCCTTGGCATGGAATTTTATGATTCATCATCTGGAAGCAAGAGAGTATGGCGGTAATTTGTGTTTTCAAGGAGAAGGGAGAAATCCCACAAGCGCCTACAAGCGAGCAGAATATGAAGATGCCAGAAAGAATAAGAAAATCCTGCATTTTCTAACAAATCTAAAGCCGTGGAAAGCATATAGCATTACAAATAATACCCCCCCCCTACGGTTTATACATATAGAAAATTATGGTGGGAATATGCATTAGCAACCCCAGTATTTGGTCCTGAATTGCAAAATCTCTATATTCATACCCATGAGATTTTTATCTATGACCTAAGCCTTAGGATTTTAGAAACCAAAAGAAAAATAAAACTTCTCACACAACCTCACAAAATGCTTTTTCATTTTTTAGCAAAACTTTTCAGAAAATAGCATATCTTTCAATCTTTGCAAGGATCTTTATCTCTGATAAAAATTTAGCTCTCTTTTTTGGGTTTTTGCGTTAATTGGGGAAAGATTCCCCGAGAAGTTTTATTGGGAGGTTTTCTCACAGAATCCTACCACACCACTATAGCAATCATTTCTCTACAAAATAGCAAAATCAGGGATAGCAAAAACTACCCCCGAATTTTTTTATATTTTTTATATTTTTTATAAAGGGGTGGAAGCAGAATCAATAAAAGCGCACCTATAAGCAAAGCCTTGGTAATGCCCCCTTGATAAAGGATAGAAAAATCTCCATTGCTGATAGAAAGAGCTCTTCTCAAATTTACTTCCAAAAACTCTCCTAAAACAAAGCCCAAAATCAAGGGCGCCATGGGAAAAGAAAGTTTTCTCAAAATATAGCCGATGATGCCCACAATCCCGATAAAAAATAAATCAAAACTTGTGCTATTGATGGAATAAATCCCGATGATAGAAATTATTGCTATCACAGGTGCCAAAATCCAAACTGGAATCCTCAAAACTCTAACAAAAATCCCTATCATAGGGATGTTGAGAAAAAGCAGCAAGAAATTTGCTACAAACAATGAGGCTATAAGACCCCAGACAATATCTGGCTGCTGAACAAACATTGTGGGACCCGGATTGATATTATAAAGCGTGAGGGCGCCAATCATTACCGCAGTAGTCCCAGAACCAGGAAGTCCAAGAGTTAGCATCGGAATAAAAGAACCGCAGGCTGAAGCATTATTAGCAGCCTCAGGAGCTGCTACCCCTCTTAGATCCCCTTTTCCAAACTCCCCTTTTTCTCCGGCAAATTTCTTTTCATTCATATAGGAAATGGCACTTGCAATTGTTGCGCCAGCCCCAGGTAAAACACCCACGACAAAACCCGTAATTCCAGAACGAATCATGGCAAAAAAGCAAAAAGAGAATTCTTTGAAAGAAATCAGTAAGTTTCCCGTTTTCTTTACCACTTCCTGACCCTTATGGGTTTTTTCAAGAAGCAACAAAATTTCGCTCACAGAAAACAATCCAATAATCAGTATGATAAAAGGAATTCCATCATAAAGATGAGGATTATTAAAGGTGAAACGGTAAGCTCCTGAATTGCCATCCATGCCAATGGTGGTAAGAAATAAACCAATAAACGCGGATAAAAAGGAGCGCAGCGGATTTTGTGCGAGCAGAGATCCTAGAGCAGCCAAAGCAAAGATAATAAGGGCAAAATATTCTGCAGGACCAAAGGTTAGAGACCATTTCGCAAGCAAAGGGGCAAATAAAACAATGCCCATAATGGCGATAGAAGAACCCAAAAAAGAACTAATTGCTGATATGCAAAGTGCTTTCCCAGCAGATCCTGCTTTTGTGAGAGGATATCCATCTAAAGTCGTCATAATAGCAGCAGCATCACCGGGAATCCCAAGCAATATAGAAGAGATTCTCCCTCCATACTCACAACCCAGGTACACAGAAGCCAGTAAAATCAAAGCAGAAGCAGGTTCAAAGCCCATGGAATACGCCAAGGGAAGCAAGAGGGCAACTCCATTGATGGGGCCAAGTCCGGGCAACATACCCACCAATGTGCCCAGCAAACATCCCACCACAGCAATAAGGAAATTTTGCAAACTCAAAGCCACCTTAAATCCATGCATCAAATACATCCAAGTATCCATTTCACCCCTTCATAAAAAAATTTTCAAAAAATATTCCTCGTGGCAAGGAAATTTGCATAAAAGCATCAAAAAGCACAAAAGAAACAGAAGCACAAATCACAGCAAAAATTAGAGCCCTCCCCCATCTAGCCCCAAAAATCAAAGCACTCAAAAAAAGAAAAAGAATGCTGGAGAGTACAAAGCCCAAAATTTCAAAAAGAAAGCAATAGAGAAAAAACACAAGCAAAAAAAGAGCAATTTTTATTAAAGATTGTTGCTTCCATTTTACTTCAGTCTTCTGGGCAAAAAAGAAAAGCAGCAACAAAACAAGGAGGATCAAAAATAAAGCTCCGATAGGAAAAGCTCTAGGGCCTAAAGGCTCATAAGTAATTTTAGTTTCTATGCCAAAACCTTGATAAAGCAGGAAAAGACATAGAGCAAAAAGGAAAAGTGAAAAGATTCTAATGCTTGTCATTTTTTTATTTTATGAGATGGAATTCTTTTGCAAGATCGCGAAATCTCTGCATCTGGGTTTTTACAAACTCTTCTAATTCTTTGCCATTTTTATTAAATTCTTGCAAACCTCTTTGTTTTCGTTGCTCTTTGAAAAATGAGGTTTGTTGGGCTTTTTTAAAGGCTTCTAGCCACCAATTATATTGTTCATTAGAAACCTTAGGAGCCATATAATACCCGCGCAAACTTCCCCATACCACATCATAGCCCAGTTCCCTTGCTGTGGGTATGCTCTTTGCGAGTGCATCATCGCTTAATCTTTTATCTGCAAAAACCGCCAAGATCCTTACATCCCCTGATTCTAGATAGGGCAATGATTCTGCAGCCCCTTGGATGGCAACATCTACATGCCCTCCCAATAGAGAAATCATCGTATCTCCGCCTCCTTCAAAGGCAACATAACGAGCCTTTAAAATATCTACATTCGCACTTTTGGCAAGCAGAGCAGCAGCCATCCAATCCTGCCCTCCCACAGAACCACCAGCCCCAAAACTCACAGCCCGCGGGTTCTTTCTCAAGGCATTAAGCAGACCTTCTAGAGTTTTGTAGGGAGCATCCTTTCTCACAACAATTGCCGTATAATCCACCCCAACAGAGGCCAACCACTTCACATCATTTTCATTGTATTTGCCATGCTTGCCTGTGGCGATGTTGAGCAAAGTCCCACTGGAAAAGGCTACGATGATGTTGCCATCTCTTGCTTTAGAATTGATGATAGAATTGTATGCCACAGCACCCACCCCTCCGGGCATGTAAGTAATCCTCATTGGTTTTGAGAGGATTTTCTCGTGAGCAAAAACGCTTTGGGCCAATTTGCAAGTGAGATCAAAGCCGCCTCCAGGGCGAGCTGGTGCAATACATTCTGGCCGTGCGGGTTGCTTTGCCAAAGCAATGCCACAACAAAAAACAAATAAAAGCATCTTTTTTATCATGATTGTCCTTCTTTCATTTCATTTCATTTCAAAAAAATCCTAGCAAAATCTAAAAGCTTTTTTTGATTTCACACCCGTGAAAATCAAACATTTTTCATAAATATGTAACGTTATTTCATATTTATGATTTACCATTGTTTACTTTTTGCTCATTTTGTTTGATACACCTTTTGTTTGCAGGGCACAAATCATCTCGCCTCATTTGCAAAAATCTTGCTCAATGGCCAGAAATCTTTACAAAATTGGGAAGAGGAATGGGGGAATTTAAGAGAATTGGGAGATTTAGGGGGAGTTGGAGAAATTTGGGAGAATAAGAGAGTTGAGGGAGATTAGGGATTTGAAAGTCTGAAATCTTAGGGGGATTGGGAGAGAGTTGGGGGAGATCCTGGAGCTAGAAACAAGAGCAAAAAAGCACAAAAAGGAGGCCTTTTCGCCCTAATATTGTTTTGCTAGTATTTCCAAAGCCGCTATCGCGCCAAAATGCAGTCACTTTTGTTAGCGGATCTAGCACCAACTATTGCTGTATCAAAGCCAATGCTGCGCCAATAGCCAAAAAACACCGCCTCTCTTTAGAAGCCATGGAATTTCTATGCCCCACAAAAAAATCAAAGTTTTTTGGCTTAATTAACAAATCTCTGCATAGACCTTTCCAAATGCGGCACCGCATCCAGCAATTTCTGCGTGTAGGGGTGCTTTGGAGAGCCTATCACACTATCCACATCTCCTGTTTCTACAATTTGCCCTTGATTCATCACGATGATCCTATCGCTAATATGCTCCACTACGCCCAAATCATGACTAATAAAAATATAAGTTAGCCCCATTTCTTTTTGTAAATCTAACAATAAATTCAAAACTTGCGCTTGGATAGACACATCAAGTGCAGATACTGGCTCATCACAAATCACCACACTGGGATGCAAGATTAGCGCCCTAGCAATGCCTATGCGTTGCCTTTGACCGCCTGAAAATTGATGGGGGTAGCGATCAGTCCATTCTAGCTTTAACCCCACTTTTTGCATCATCTCTAGCACTTTTTCTTTGATTTTGGCTTTGGAAAGCTTAAAGTTTAAGAGCAAGGGTTCAGCAATAATCTCGCCCACTTTCCATCGTGGGTTTAAGCTAGAATAAGGGTCTTGAAAAATCATCTGCACTTTTTTGCGATAATCAAACCAATCTTGCTTGCTAAAATGCAAATGACGCTTACCGTTAAAATAAATCGCCCCACTATCTTGGCGCTGTATTCCAGCTAGGATTTTAGCCGTAGTACTTTTCCCGCAGCCACTCTCTCCCACAATGCTTAAGACTTCATTTTGCTCCACCTCAAAACTAATTCCATTGAGTGCATGAATCACTCTTTTTGACTTAAATAGCCCCCGATCTATTACATAGGATTTCTTCAAGTCTTTGATTTCTAAGAGTTTCATCGCAACTCCTTTTTAAAACTCAAATAATCTACATTTTCATCTACGGTTTCTAAGCGTTTTTTACGATATTCTTTGCCCGGCTTGGGGATGGCGCTTAAAAGAGCCTTTGTATAGGGGTGTCTTGGATCAGCAAAAAGCTCTTTGGCACTGGCTTGCTCCACCACATGCCCCTTATACATCACCACCACTTCATGCGCGATTTGAGCCACCACACCCAAATCATGGGTGATAAACAAAATCGAAGTCCCCTTTTTTTCTTGCAATTGTTTCATCAATTCTAAGATTTGCGCTTGTATGGTTACATCAAGTGCGGTGGTAGGCTCATCAGCAATTAAAATTTCAGGCTCACACACCATCGCCATAGCAATCATTACCCTTTGGCGTTGCCCTCCACTAAGATTGAAGGGATATTCATGGTATTTATCCCCTGCATGGGGCATTCCCACACGCTCTAATTCATAGACCACCCTCTCTAAGCGTTCTTTCTTATTGAGATTAGGATGATGGATTTTTAAAACTTCATTGATTTGAAACCCGACGGTATAAGAGGGATTGAGACTTGTCATAGGCTCTTGAAAAATCATGCCTATCTTTTTGCCCCTGATTTCTTTTTGCATCTGTTTTTCTTTAAGTTGCAATAAATCCTGCCCCAAAAAATGAATGCTTCCCCCTACGATTTTGCCAGGCCTCTCAATCAATCCTAAAATAGAAAGCGAAGTGATGCTCTTCCCACTCCCACTCTCTCCTACGATACAGAGCGTTTGAGATTTCTTCAAACCAAAACTCACGCCATCAACTGCTTTATTCACGCCCCTATCCGTAAAAAAATAAGTTTTTAAATCTTTGACTTCTAATACCATCATAACCCCCTAAGCCGTACGTTTGGGATCGAGCGCGTCCATAATGCCATCGCCCACCAAATTAAAACTCATCACCGTTAAAAAAATCATCACGCCAGGAAAAACAAGCATCCAAGGGTCTGTGGCAATGTATTGCATGGAATTGATAAGCATCGCGCCCCATTCAGGCTTAGGAGGTTGGGCTCCAAGCCCTAGGAAGCTGAGGGCTGCTGCTTCCAAAACCGTGGATGCAAAGCCCATTGTGGTTTGCACAATGAGGGGCACGGTGCAGTTGGGAAAAATAACCTTGCACATTAAGCGAAAATGCGATGAACCATTGATTTTAGAGGCAATGACATATTCTTTTTCTTTTTCGCTTAAAACAGAGCTGCGCACCAATCTTGCAAATCCCGGGATCCCCACAAAACCAATGGCCAACATGGCATTGGTGAGCGATGGTCCTAGAACTGCTACCACAATCACAATCAACAAAATCGAGGGCAGAGCAAACATAATATCCATAATGCGCATAATAATCGCATCAATCTTCCCTCCAAAATACCCCGCCAAAAGCCCTAATATCACTCCAAAAAACACCGCAATGCCCATAGAAACAATTCCTATGGTCAAGGAGATTCTAGCCCCATGAACCAAGCGGCTCAAAACATCACGCCCCAAATCATCTGTGCCTAAAAGATGTTTGACTGTCCCCCCTTGCTCCCACACAGGCTTTAAAAGACGCTCCTGAGCATTTTGTACATAAGGGTCATGAGGGCTCAAAAGAGGAGCAAAAACCGCGCAAATAATCAAAAAAAGAACAACCCATGCCCCAACTACGGCTGCTTTGTTTTTTTTAAATTGTTGAATAAATTCTTTAAAGGATTCCATTACGACAACCTTATTCTGGGATTAATAAAGGCATATAAAATATCTACCAATAAATTCGCTCCGATATACATCATCGCAATAATTAAAGACATAGACTGGATAATAGGAAAATCACGCTGATTGAGAGCATTGACGATCCATTTACCAATTCCAGGCCATGAAAAGACGGTTTCAGTTATCATGCTTCCGCCCAGTAACCCCGCTAGCATGAGACCCGCTATAGTGGTCACAGGAATTAATGCATTACGCAAAGTGTGAATAAAAATCACTCGAAAGGGGCCACACCCCTTGGCCTTAGCGGTACGCACATAATCCTCTCTAGAAACCTCTGTCATGCTCGCACGAGTCATTCTTGCAATCACAGCCGTAGAAACCGTTGCTAAAACAATACTAGGAAGGATGAGATGCCTAATGGCATCCACAAAGGCTGCATAATCTCTTGCAATCAAACTATCTATCAAATAAAACCCCGTAGGACCATCCAAAAAATATACATCGCTCAAGCGCCCAAATACAGGCAACCAGCCCAGCTGCACGCTAAAGAAATAAATCAGCATTAATCCCAGCCAAAACACCGGCATAGAAATGCCAGCCAGTGCAAAGGTCATGCTTGCGTAATCAAAAGCACTATAGCGTTTCACCGCTGCTAAAACACCTGTGCTTACCCCTAGAACAAGAGCCATAAATAGAGCAATCAAAGCCAATTCCACCGTAGCGGGAAAACGCTGTAAAAATTCCTGCAACACAGGCTCACCTGTCATAATAGAAGTGCCAAAATTCCCATGCAATATATGACTAACAAACAAAAAATACTGCTCTATCAAAGGCTTATTCAAGCCAAATTGCTCTCTTAGTGCATCAATGGCTGCTTGATTGGCCTTCTCACCCAAAATCACCAATGCAGGATCCCCTGGCACTAAATGCACCATCATAAACACAATAATACTTACGCCAAATAGCGTGGGAATCGCCCACAAAATGCGTTTAATTATAAAACTTAACATAGGACCCCCTTACTTTTCTAAATATACCTGAAAAAACCGATTCACACTCACCCCCGTGGTCTTATAGCCCTTTACTTTGGAGAGATGTGGCACCACGGAATAGGGATAGGCTAAGGGAACATAGGGAATGTCTTTGTGAATAATTTCTTGAGCCTTTTTATAGAGAACCTCTCGTTCTTTTTGGTTAGAAATGCGCTTGGCCTTTAAAAGGAGATTGGAAAACGCATCGCTCTCATAAAAAGAATGGTTTTGGGTGGGCAGGGCTGAAGCTGCTTGCTTGCTCCACAAAACATACAAGAAATTATCAGGGTCAGCAATATCTGCCATCCAGCCTGAAAATGCCATTTCATGCTCCCCCATGCCTACTCTTTTCAAATAAGCCCCCCATTCATATACTTCAATCTTCACATCAATGCCGATTTTTGCCAGGCTTGCCTGCAAAAATACCGCACCCTTTGGATTTCGGTTGGAAGTGGTAAAAACAGTGGTTTTAAAGCCATTGGGATAGCCTGCCTGTTTTAGCAACTCCTTGGCCTTTTTCAAATCGTATTCATAGGGATGAATGTCATAGTTATAACCCCATATGGTGGGCGGGAAAGGATTGACCATCTTTTGGGCATAGCCTTCATAAATCACCTTATTGTAATCATCCACATTGATGGCATGATTGATAGCCAAGCGCACTAAATGATTATTAAAATACTTTTTTTGCGTATTTAGCGAAAGCCAATGTGCAATCAAACCAGGACTTTTATCCACCACAATATTGGGAAGTTTTTCTAGTTGGGCTACTTCATTGAGATTGGGACCAGTCATCAGCATGACTTCGCCGGTGCGCAATGCCAAAGCACGAGTAGAGGCATTGGGAATGGTGCGAATCACCACCTTATCCAAATAAGCCTTAGGCCCCCAATAATCTTGGTTTTTCACCAAAATGATTTTTTCATCTTTATTCCATAGAAAAAACTTAAAAGGTCCCGTCCCAATAGGCCTTTTGGCTAGTTCATCTTTTTTATTGATTTGCGCTAAGTGATCTGCATAATCCTTGCTAAGGATGCTCAAAAAATCCATACCTAAACTAGCCAAGAAAGGGGATTCTGGCTCGCTAAGTGTAATGCGGATCGTATGGTCATCCAAAGCTTCCATGCTCTTGATGATATGAGACATTCCCATGCCTTCCCAATACTTATAGCTTTTAGAACCCGGGCTATAGTAGCGTTTGGCGCGATTCATCTGACGCTCAAAAGAAAATATCACATCCTTGGCACTAAGCTCCACCTTTTTGTCCCAATACTTCGTTTGGTGGAAATACACTCCCTTGCGTAGATGAAAGGTATACACAAGACCATCTTTGGAAATATCCCAACTGGTGGCCAAACCTGGCTCAATTTCTGTTGTGCCGTATTTGAATTGCACAAGCGTATCATAAATATTGCCAGTTGCTACATAACTCTCGCCATCAGTAACCAAAGCAGGATCCATGCTAGAACCATCTGAGCCTCTTGCAAAGACCAAAACACCCCCATAACGACTTTCTGCTGCAGGCTGTTTTGCAAAAGCAATACCAAAAACAAAAAGCAAATAAAAGCATCTTTTTATCATGATTGTCCTTCCTTATGTTCCACTTCAAAAACATCCTAGCAAAATCTAAAAGTTTTTTTGATTTCGTACTTACGAAAATCAAACATTTTTCATAAATACGTAACGTTATTTCATATTTATTGCACTTGTTTGCCTGGTGTCTCTTTTTGCTTATAACACACAAATCATTGAGTCTCATTTCCAAAAATTTTGCTCAAAAATTGCCAGAGATCTTTGCAAAATTAGGGGAGAGTTAGGAGAAATTTGGAGGGGAAACTTTGGGGTAGTTTGAAATCCTACAGTCCTAGAGAAAAGCGCGAAAAAGAGGGTATTTACTAGGCGAGAAAAATCTAACATCCCAGCATTTGCAGAGTTACTTGTGTTTATTTAAAAAATAGAAAAAAACCTGCTTTCTGGTATCAATTTCCAAAGCCCATGGCCAGATAGCCCACATCAACCAAAAAAGCCGCAATTCTTCGCGCTGCTTTGTTTTATTCATTGCGCAAAACCTGTAATGCATCAATCTTACTCGCACGCAATGCGGGATAATAAGAAGAGAGGCATACGATGAATACAGACCCCACCAATGTGCCCAAAAAATCCATCCATGATAAATCTAGCGGAAGCTTTGTCATCCCATACACATCTGCAGGCAACGAAATGATAGGAAAGGTCGCTAGCAGATACATCGCCACAAAAGCCAGCACTATGCCCAAAAAAATCCCGCCAAAGCCTATGGTATTCCCTAGCCAAAAAAATACCTTTTGTATTTCCTTTTTGCTCGCCCCCATGCTTAATAGCAGCGCAATTTCCTTCCTACGATTCATAATGACCATCAAAAGCGAGCTAATAATATTCAAAGAAGCCATGAGCACGATAAGCATCAATACAATAAATAACGAGCGCTTTTCCAATGCCATAGCCGCAAAAAAATTCCCATTTTGCTGCCACCAACCCTCCACCCCAATACCAAAGTGAGGAATCTCTTTGAGGGCTTGGCGCACGGATTCTAGATCCTGCATGGGATGGGTAGAATAGATGTGAATCCCATCATAATGATTGGGCGGAATATTGCGAATTTTTGCAAGG
Organism: Helicobacter mustelae; assembly: GCF_900476215.1. Taxonomy (NCBI): domain Bacteria; kingdom Pseudomonadati; phylum Campylobacterota; class Epsilonproteobacteria; order Campylobacterales; family Helicobacteraceae; genus Helicobacter; species Helicobacter mustelae. The sequence goes on from NZ_LS483446.1 coordinate 1,214,754, forward strand.
GTATTTAAGCTAGTATAAAGATAGCCCACATCATAAGCACGCAATCCAGACTCAAAAACCCCAGAGACATCAAAGCGCTTCATCACGGGAGAAAAAACCAATCCCGTGGGCTCAAGCTTAGTAAAAAATAAAGTCAATTTATCGCCCTGACGCAATAGAAACTTCTCATAGAGTCCCTTCCCGACAATGATGGGAAAATTTCCCTGCAGGTTTTTTGCATCATAGGCCTTGGCAAAGATTTCATTAATCCTAGCCTCTCTCTGCATATCTACCCCAAAAATCACACCTGCAGACATTTCGTAATTTTTCCTTGCAACGACCTGCATTTGCAAGTAAGGACTAAAGAGAAGATGGGGGAAGCGTTTTTCTAGGGCAATCAACACACTCTCATCAATGCCCTTGCTAGAAGTAGCAAACAAACTCAAGGGATAATTCATCACAAAGAGTTTTTTTTCAAATTCCTTGCTCATGCCATTCATAATGGCCATTGCCACAAGCAAAACCATCACCCCTATGCCCACACCCAAAAATGCTAGGATGGCAGTGATGCTAATAAAGGGTTGTGTGCGATCAAAGCGCAAATATTTGAAGATGAGAAATCCAGTGAGGTTTTTAGACATTTTTTGCAAGCAGTCCTTTTTTGGGGCCGCTTTTACCATGGCAATGCTTGTATTTCTTGCCGCTTCCACAAGGACAGGCTTCATTTCGGGCAATTTTGGGAGCACCCAATTCTGTATTATTTTGGAAACTCTGCGTATCTGCAAGCTCTTCTAAAATTCCCTGTGCCTTAGTGTGGACTTCTTCTTGACGGAATTGGATTACATGCAGGGTTTTGATGGCCTCAGATTTGATGGCCTCAATGAGCTCCAAAAACAAGTTATAGCTTTCTTTTTTATATTCCACCAAAGGATCTTTTTGATTGTATCCCCGCAAGCCAATGCCGGTTTTAAGATTATCCATCGTATAGAGATGCTCGCGCCAAGAACTATCTAAGACCTGCAGATAGATGATGCGCTCAATCTCATTGCGCTGCTCAGCAGATAGAACATTCATTTTTTCTTCATAATTCTGTGACATTTTTTGGATTAATATTTCTAGCAGTGCATCATATTCTTGGCCTTGAAAGATTTGCTCTTCTAGTTCTATGCCAAAATTTTCTTGGATGGTTTTTACCAGTGCTTCAATATCAAAATTTGCCCTATCTCCAGAGATAAAGCCCAGGCGAGCGATCAGAGATTGCAATACCTGCACTCGATTTTCTTGGATGCGCTGGGTGATATTGTAATCAGGATCTAACAGCTCATTGCGGAATTTGTAGACAGTCTTGCGCTGCTCATTGGCCACATCATCATATTCCAATAAATGCTTACGAGATTCAAAATGCAGGCCCTCCACCTTTTTTTGTGCCTTTTCTACAGAATGCGTGACGAGGCTGGATTGGATATGTTCCCCATCTTTGAGGCCAAGCTTTTCCATAATCCCCTTAATCTTATCACTGCCAAAAATCCTTAGCAGGGAATCCTCCAAACTCAAATAAAACTGACTTGTCCCTGGATCGCCCTGTCGCCCGCTTCTGCCGCGCAATTGATTATCAATTCTTCTGCTTTCATGACGCTCTGTCCCAATGATATAAAGCCCCCCCATTGCCCTAACCTCTTCATTAATCTTGATATCCACACCACGCCCTGCCATATTTGTAGCAATGGTTACAGCACCCTTGAGTCCTGCATCCTTGATAATCTCTGCCTCTCTAGCGTGTTGTTTAGCATTTAGCACGGTATGAGGGATTCTCTTTTTTTGTAATAATGCATGCAAAACTTCACTTTTCTCAATGCTGGCTGTACCCACAAGCACGGGCTGCCCCTTGGCATGCAATTCCTCTACCTTGGCAATCACTGCATCAAATTTCTCTTTTTCACTCTTGTAGATCAAATCATCAAGATCCTTTCGCTGTATGGGGACATTGGTAGGGATGCTCACCACCTCAAGATGATAGATTTGCAAAAACTCTGTAGCCTCTGTTTGTGCTGTTCCCGTCATCCCCGCAAGCTTCTCATAGAGTCGGAAATAATTTTGGAAGGTAATATCTGCAAGCGTCTGGCTCTCTTCTTTGATCTTTACCTGCTCTTTTGCTTCCAATGCTTGATGCAAGCCTTCAGAAAATCTCCTACCCTCACTCAAACGCCCCGTAAATTCATCAACAATTACTACTTCCCCCTCTGCAACAACATAGTCTTTGTCTCGCAAAAAAAGATAATTGGCCTTGAGCGCCTGATCGAGATGATGGGAAAATGTAGCATTTTCTAGGCTATAGAGATTATCCACACCAAAGAGCTTCTCTGCATGCTTTATCCCCTCTTCTGTAAGCAAAATCACGCGGCTTTTTTCATCGATTTGAAAATCCTTATGATTTTCTAGTTTCTTTGCCACCTCATCAGCGCGCTGATAATTTTCCATTTGACGATTCACGGGCCCAGAGATGATTAAGGGGGTACGCGCCTCATCAATGAGGATGGAATCCACCTCATCAACGATGGCAAAATAATGATTTTTCTGGACCTTTTGCTCTAGATTATATTTCATGTTATCCCGCAAATAATCAAAACCAAACTCATTATTTGTGCCATAAACAATGTCTTTGGAATAAGCCTCAAGGCGATGGGAATCTTCTTTGACATCCCCGGTGATTACGCCCACTTCAAAGCCCAAAAAATTATACAACGGTCCCATGATTCCTGCATCACGATTTGCCAAATAATCATTCACCGTGATGACATGGATCCCCTTTCCTGTCAATGCATTCAATACCACAGGAAGCGTGGCAACCAGTGTTTTTCCCTCGCCTGTTTTCATCTCTGCGATCTTGCCCTCATGCAGCACCATCCCCCCAATAAGCTGCACATCAAAATGCCGCATTCCAAGCACTCTTTTGCTGGCTTCACGGGTGATTGCAAAACTCTCCACCAATACAGCATCCAAAGACTCGCCCTCTCTTACGCGTGTCTTTAGTCCATCAAATCTCCCCCTCAAATCCTCATCACTCAAAGCTTCCAAGCTTGGCTCTAACGCAGAAATTTCTTTTACTTTTCTTTGATATTTCTTAATCATGCGGGCATTTCTTGTCCCCATCACCTTCCCCAACAATCTCAACATATCCTACTCCTAAACGAATTCCAAATCACTTGCTATAGAGAAAAAAAACTTGTAGATTCTATCACAGTTAGAAAAAAATGCAGGATTTTATGCAAAAAATCCCAAAAAAACAATGGAAATAAAAAAACCCAGAGAGAAATCCACTGGCTGCAATCAAAGCCGCTCTCTTAGCATTTTTTTGCCCCCTGGCATCAGAAAAATCCAAGCCAATTCTTAATGCAGGGAAATAGAGGCACGCTTGAGATTGTTGAAGACTTTGAAAAAGGCAGAAGGATAGAATCGATTGAAAAAAAAGGGGGGGGGTAGATAAGGATTAAACGAGTTTCTAGCCCCCTTTCTTTTTCATAATCTCCCAAAATCTCGCGTACCCGATTGCCAAATGCAAATATAAATCTTAAAGAAATCATGATTCCCCCTGTGTCAAAAACCACGTCAAAAATCCATCAAGGAAATCAAATCATGCGATTTAAGAATGGTGATTTTTTGCAAAAATCCTGGGGACTTAATGACTAATTTCATACTTTTGACACTTCTTTTTTTCCATTTTTCTCTCCCTCTTTTTCTCCTCTATAAAAATATGCTAAAGATGCATACTTATGGTGTTTAAAGAGACTTTCACTCTCTGTTTTGCAAGACCATATTCAAAGATAAACTTTTAAAGATAATTTTTATCATTTACTATTTGCTATCCACATTTGATTACAATGGAGTCGTAAATCTAAAAGAAAGGGATTAAACATGAAAAAAGAAACCAAAAGAAATTTTATTTTAACCAACGATGCTGGTGTTCATGTAGGAAACAATCAAGATTCCATAACCGTCGGTCCACGAGGCCCAATGCTCTTGGAAAACACATGGTTTTTAGAAAAACTCGCACACTTTGATAGGGAAAGAATCCCAGAGAGAGTAGTTCATGCCAAGGGTAGCGGTGCATATGGCACCTTCACGGTGACAAACGACATTACCAAATATACCAAGGCAAAGATTTTTAGCAAAGTCGGCAAAAAAACTCCCTGCTTCTTCCGCTTTTCAACAGTTGCTGGCGAGAGGGGTGCAGCAGATGCAGAGCGCGATCCTAGGGGATTTGCGATGAAATACTACACAGAGGAAGGAAACTGGGATTTGGTAGGAAACAACACCCCTATCTTTTTCATCAGAGATCCTTTGAAATTCCCTGATTTCATCCATACACAAAAGCGCAACCCAAAAACCAATCTCAGAGATATGACAGCTGCATGGGATTTTTGGAGCCAGTGCCCAGAGTCTTTGCACCAAGTAACCATCCTCATGAGCGATCGTGGGATTCCCAAAAACTACCGCCACATGCACGGATATGGCAGCCACACCTTTACCTTCATCAACGCAAAAAATGAAGTGTGCTTTGTGAAATTCCACCTAAAATCCATGCAGGGAATCCAAAATCTCACCAATGCAGAAGCAGAAAAAATCATTGGTATGGATAGAGAATCTCATCAAAGAGACTTGTTTAATGCCATTGAGCGCGGGGATTTCCCAAAATGGAGAATGTGCGTCCAAATCATGCCTATAAAAGATGCAAAAACCTACCGCTTCCACCCCTTCGATCTCACAAAAGTATGGAGCCATAAAGATTATCCACTTATCGAAGTAGGAATCGTAGAGCTCAACAGAAATCCTGAAAACTATTTTGCTGAGGTAGAACAAGCAGCTTTTGACCCCGCAAGTGTCGTGCCGGGCATCGGATACAGCCCAGATAAAATGCTCCAAGGAAGACTCTTTGCCTATGGTGATACTGCAAGATACCGCCTTGGCATCAACCATGGACAACTTCCTGTGAATGCTCCAAAAGTGCCTGTACACAATACCCACAGAGATGGATTTATGCAAAATGGGAATTATGGAAGCTATATGAACTACAACCCAAGCTCTATCCCAGGATATCAAGAAGACCACAGCGTTAGAGTGCCTAAGTTCAATCCTGCATCCATCGAAAAAGAAACAGACATCTATGACTATGATTTCAGGGCAGACGATAGCGATTATTATACTCAGCCAGGAAATCTCTACAGACTCCTTAAGCCAGAAGAGCGCGAGAGACTCTGCCAAAACATCAAAGATGCGATGGAAGGAGTACCAGCTGATATCAAAAAACGCCAGATCGAACATTTCAAAAAAGCAGATCCTGCTTATGGTAAACGCGTAGAAGAACTAGTAATGTAATTTCATGGGCACCCCCTAAGGGATGCCTATCACAAAAGGAAAAGAAGTATGGAAAGACGAGAATTCTTAAAAACAAGCGCTCTGGCAACAGGTGTCCTAGCAACGAGCACGGGACTTTTTGCAAGAGAGCAAAAAAGCAAAAAATTTATCATTGACATAGCATATAGTGCAGATTTTCGATCCGCCAAAGATCTGAAATTTTATACTCCATTGCCAATGCCCAGCGCATTTCAAAAAATCAGTAATTTCAAGCTTCAGGGAAATTTCACATCCCACAACATTCTAAAAATCCAAGACTCTCCCCTGCTCTTTGCCCAGTTTGAACAAACTGCAGAAAAAAAAGATCTCTCTTTATCCTTTGTCCTCGAGCTAGAACCCTACCAAGCCAAGCTAGATAGAGGAGAAAACTCTCAATATCTCAAACAAACAAGATATGTGAGAACCGATGGAAAAATCGCAGAGATAGCAAGCCTCGTGAAAAACAAGAGCACAGAGCAAAAAGTGGCCTTCTTCAAAGATTATATTGCAAAAAATATCCTGCCAGAGCAAAGAAGCTTCTCTGATGCAATCAAAACCATCTCTGATAAAAAAAATACATTCATCCTCTCTGGAGAAAGCATCAGTGCCAACTCGATTTTGGTAGCCCTCTGTCGTGCTTGCAACATCCCAGCCCGAGAAGTTTTTGGCTTTGATATCACGCAAAATCACCTCATATCCAATAACAAAGCAGAGATTCTCATCAATCACTATTGGCAGCGCATGGATGTAAGCCAGGAAAACTCCTATGACTTTATTGCCTTAAACCATCTTAGAGACGACTTTATCGGGGATATTTATACTTCAAGCATCCACCAAACATTAGGCAGCATTGATGGAAACAACCTGAAATATTACAAAGAATTTCAAGAAAGCATCAGACTCCAACAAATCGCATAATCCATAAAAGTGAATTTTTGTCTAGAAAATAGGCATCTAAGCAGGCCTATTTTCTAGAATTTTTGCTTCTTTCAAACTCTCAATGGCTTCATTGCTCAAAAACAAAAAGTTAGATTCTCTTTCAAAAATCCCTCAAATACATCAAGATTCCTAAAGAATTTTTCCATCCTAGAGAAATTTTTTCCATATTTCAAATCTCTAATTTCCTTATGGGACATTCACCCAATCCCCAGTAAATCCAACAAACCCAAGCGCCCTAAAATAATTTTTAAAAGCATTTTTTATCAAATTTTCAATCCCTAGCCCCGCATACTCAAACAAGCAAACCACACTCAAAGCAAAATTTTTAGATCCAAGACAGGCAACTCGCACACCACAAAAAACTCATAACCAAACACTTTCCCATGCAATGACATCCAAGCCATTGGAGCGTTATGCATCTAGCCTGCAGGAGATTTTTGATGTTTTTGCTTGCAGGCATCCTCATCCCCAAACATGCAGCGCTTTTGCAATTCATGCAACCTCTCCACATCTTTTTGCTTTGCTTGATGGACTTTGTAATTTTGGTATTTGTTCACCCCCCAAATCGCTGCACACATGAAAAGAATCCAAAAAATATCATATTTTTTAAGTTTGGGGCAAAACCTGCAACGCATCTTCATCCTTGGGCATTTTGTAAAACTTTTTATTGCTATAATTGACCCATTATAACAAACAAGGAGAAATCATGGCGGTATCCAGGAGAGATGCACTCAAAGCTGCGATGGGCGGGATGACACTCCTTCAAACCCAACCCCTCCAAGCTGTGGGAATCTTCACAAAAAATGAAAAAATCCCCCATGCCACGCGTTTTGGGCCCTTTTATGGACATGTGCAAGATGGCGTTCTTAAAGAGATTGAATCCCAAAAAAATGATTTCAACCCCTCTGTGATGACCAAGGGCCTCATTGACCGGGCCTATTCTAAGAGCCGTGTGAGATACCCCTGTGTGAGAAAAAGCTATCTTGAAAAGAAAGAAAATCACAAGGAGCTACGCGGGCGCGAGGAATTTGTAAGGGTGAGCTGGGATATGGCACTCGATCTCGTTGCTAAAAAACTCCAAGAGATTCCAAAAGAAAAGATTTATCATGGAGGCGATAAGGGATTGGAGCAGGCAGGGAGACTTCATAATGCAAGCATTATCGCAGGCAGATTTTTCAACACTGTGTTAGGGGGGGTGGTGCAGGCAAGCGGAGGCTATAGGAATGGTGCAGCAGTGAGCGTCAATCCCGCAATCATTGGAGACATGGAGGTTTACTCCCTCCAGACTACACATGAGGAGATGATTGCCAACTGCAAGGTCTATGTCATGTGGGGTGCAGATCTTTTCAAATCCAATCGCACAGATTTTGTGGTGCCCAATCACCTCAATGATGTCTACTACACCAGATACAAAAGATCGGGGATGAAATTCATCTGCATTGATCCCATCTATACAGAGACTGCGCAAATGTTTGATGCTGAATGGATCAAAATCCGCCCCAACACCGATGTGGCCTTGATGCTTGGGATGATGCATTATCTCTTTGGGAGCAAGAAATATGACAAGCGCTTCATCTCCAAATACACCGATGGATTTGAGAAGTTTCTCCCCTATCTGCTTGGCAAAACAGACAAAACCCCAAAAAATGCCAAGTGGGCGGAGAAAATCACTGGAATCCCTGCTAGAAAAATCAAAGAATTAGCAGAGCTTTTTACAACAAATCGTACCTTCTTTGCAGGAAACTGGGCGATGCAAAGAGCCCAACATGGAGAGCAGGTGGATTGGGCACTCATTACCCTAGCTAGCATGATTGGACAAATTGGCCTGCCAGGAGGTGGGGTGGGATTTTGCATGCATTATGCAGGCGGAGGACAGGCAAGCTCTGGCTATCGCATCCCTCCGGGAATCTCGCAGGGAAGTAGCACCATTAAGCAGAGCATCCCAACATCCAGACTTGCAGATGCCATCCTAAATCCAGGCAAAGAAATCCCCTATAGAGGCAAAAAAATCACCTATCCAAAAATCGACATGCTCTATCTGTGTGGGACACCTCTCCTAGAATATGAGCCAAACACCAATGAGCTCATCCAAGCCCTTCGCACGCTAGATACTATCATCATCCATAAACCTTGGTGGACACCCGATGCCAAGATGGCAGATATTGTATTGCCCTCCACCACATCACTAGAGCGCGATGACATCACTTTTGGGGGATTTCATTCCAAAAATGTCATCTATGCGATGCGCAAAGTCATAGAGCCCCTCTATGAATCCAAAAATGATTTTGACATCTTTGCCATGCTTGCCAACAAGATCGGTGGAGAAACAATGGAGAGAAAATACACAGAAAACAAAAGCTCCATAGATTGGATCCAGGAATTTTACAAAAAAAGCGATGGACCCTCTTTTAAGGATTTTGATCAATTTTGGAAGGAGGGCTTTGTAGAGTTTGAGATTCCCAAAAAAGCCTATGGTTTTGTTCGTCACGCAGATTTCCGCAAAGACCCAGTACACAACAAACTCGCGACAAAAAGCGGCAAAATCCAGATTTTTTCAGAGGTTTTTGCCTCTTACAAATTGCCAGATTTCAAGGGACATGTGATGTGGTTTGAACCCGCAGAATGGCTGGGTGGGAAGACTGCCAAAAAATATCCCTTCCACCTCCTCTCTCCTCATCCTCGCTATCGCCTGCATTCCCAACTTGAGAATACGTGGATTGCCAATTTTTACAAGATCCAGGGCAGAGAACCCATGATGATTAATACCAATGATGCCCAAAGACTTGGGGTCAAGCATGGAGAAATCGTAGAAGTCTATAATGATAGGGGCAGGATTTTGGTGGGGGCATTTGTGAGTGATTTCATACGCGAGGGGGTCATTGCTATCCAAGTGGGAGCCTGGTATGATCCAGAGGATCCAAAAGAGGAAAATCCTCGCTGCAATTCTGGACTTGTCAATATTCTCACCTCATCGCGACCCACCAGCCAGATGGCCCAAGCCACATCGGCAAATACCGCGCTGGTAAATATCAGAAAAATAGAAAATGAAGTGATAAAACCCTGCAAATCCACTCTGCCCCCAAGCATCCTAGGAGTGTAATGATGAGAAAAATTTTTTATACCTTTGTTTGTAGCTGTCTTTTTGCTTCAGCAGAAACTCTATATATCACCGATGATGACGTACCAATTTATTCTCCCAAAAACTATCAAAAAATCGGGGTCATCGCGCGGGGAATTTCTGGAGAGAAAATCAAGGAAGATGATCAATGGGTTGTTTTAAAAATCCAAGGATTCCAAAAAAAAGATGATGAAAAAACACTCTATGCCACCAATGGCAAAGAGCTGCCTGCGATTTTGTTTGACAAAGAAAATAATGGAACCACGCTAGAGGTAGCGATCCCCAAAGACAAGGTTTCCCAAGATCAATCTAAAATCTGGCAAGATGGAAGGATGCTCTATGAAAACACCTGCTCTACATGTCATTCCACCCACTCGCCAAAAGAATACAGCGCGCTAGAATGGGAAAGCATCTTCTCTACCATGCGGCTTTTTTCTATGCCCACAGACAATGAGGCAAAGAAGATTTTAGAATATCTCAAATCCCATGCCAATGATGGCTATGCCACAGATGAATCAGACACAGCGACAGAGGAAAATACAGGGGTGAGCGCAAGTGAAGCGACTGGAGGAAATCCTGGAGCTAATGCAAGCAAAATCCCAGGAGCTGGGCAATGAAGATTTGCATCATGTGTGAATCCACGCTTTTGCAAAGCGCGCTAGAATATTATCTGCAAGAATATCTCTGCCCCTATCAAGAGGCAGAATTCATCATTTCTGATATTTCGCTCAATATCCAAAAACCCATCTGCTTCATCCAAAATGATAGCAACACCCACATCAAAAAGCCCTTCACCCCCGTGAGTCTGTTTCGCAATTTGCAGGAATTCTATCACTCAGAAATCAAAAAGACCACCATCGATGCCAATGCCATCATCCCCGCAGAGTTACTCAACATCAAAGACCCGCAATTGCAAACAAAAATTAACTCCATTCTGCAGGAATTTTCCAAAAAAATCTACCAAACCCTAAACACAAATCCTCAAAATGAAAAAACCACTGAAAAAAAATGAGCAAAATGCCAAAAAGAGCACCATTAAGGTAATTGGAGGGATGTTCAAGGGGCACAGTCTCTTGATGCCACATTCCCACACCACGCGCTCTTCTAAATCCATCCTCAAAGAATCCCTATTCAACACATTGCAAAATGATATCCTTTCCTTTAGCTTTGTAGAGATTTTTGCAGGCACAGGATCCATTGGCATCGAAGCCTTGAGTCGTGGAGCAAAATCTGTGATATTTTTTGAAAAAGACCCAGAAGCCTTTGCCATCCTTAGAAAAAATATTGAACAAATCCAGCAAAAAGCACAAAAGATGAAAAAAGAAATCTCTGTGGAATGCAACCTGGGAGATAGCTTTTTTCTCCTGCCCCAATTTCTCAAACAAAATACCTCAAACCCTTTAATTTTGTTTTTTGACCCACCCTTTCCCATCCGAGAAAATTGCGCAGAAATCTATGAAAAATGTTTTGATATTCTCAAAAATCTCGACCAAAGCAGAGAGAAACTCGTAATATTTGAGCATCTTAGCACCTACAAAATGCCCCAAACCCTCAAAGATTTCTGTATAATAAAAACAAAAAAATTTGGCAAAAGCGCCTTAAGCTACTATAGTAATTTGGAAAGGAAAGATCATGGCTGAAGAAGCAAAACAAGAAAAGGGGAAAAGCAAGGCTCTGCTTTTTGTAATCCTTGGGGTTGTTGTTTTTCTCATCATTGTCATTGCCTTGGTGGTGATGCTGCTCATGGGTGGAGAGAAACAAGAAGCCAAGCAGGAAGTCCCAGCAGCAAGCAAAACTCAGGCTCCCGGAACAAAGGATACCAGTCTCCTTAGCATCGGCCCGCTCTACTCTATGCCAAAGCCCTTCATCGTCAATCTCGTCACACAATCTGGTAGACGCTACCTCAAAACCTCCATCACCTTTGAACTCAGCAATCCCAAATTACAGCAGGAAGTAGAACAAAAAACCTCAATCCTGCAAGACATCATTATTGATGTGTTATCCTCTAAGTCCATCGAGGAGATCGTCACAACAAAGGGCAAAGAAAGAATCAAGGATGAAATCCTCCAGCGCGTGAATCAAATTTTAGTTGATGGATATATGAAAAATATCTTTTTCACAGAATTTGTGGTGCAATGAACCTAGGAGTTGGGATTGATACAATCGCTATTTGTCGCATCAAGCAAGCCTACCAAAGACATGGGCAGAGATTTCTCAATCGCTTCCTAAGCTCCAAAGAGCAGAAAATTGCTAGCAGCATGCAAAGCATCGCGGGTTTTTGGGCCGCGAAGGAAGCTTTTGCAAAAGCCATTGGTACTGGGATTGGCAAGGAATTGGGATTTTTGGACATAGAAATCACCAAAACCCAAAAAAATGCCCCCCTCATCAACCTTTGTAAAAAAAAGAAGGATTTTTTCCCCTTCTCTCATTTTGCATTGAGCATCACTCATGACCACGATTTCAGCATCGCTGTGGTCATCGCCTACTACTGATTTTCTGAAATTTTTACTAAAGCATTGCAATTTTTGACTATAATGTCCAAACTTCCCCGACGGAAAATAAAAAATCCATAAAAACAAACTCTGTATAAAAAATCATTATTTACTTTGGGAGATTGGCTATGCAAAAAAAGAGAATCTACTTGGATAATAACGCCACAACGATGCTAGATCCTAGCGTCAAAGAATTGATGGAGCCATTTTTTTGTGAACATTATGGCAATCCCAATTCCCTACATAAATTTGGCACCGAAATCCATCCTGCACTTCACGATGCTTTCAATAAACTCTATGATGGAATTTGCGCACGCGAAGAAGATGACATCATTATCACTTCTTGTGCCACAGAGTCCAATAACTGGGTACTTAAGGGTGTTTATTTTGATCAAATTGCCACAGGAAAAAAAAACCACATCATCACCACAAGCGTCGAACATCCTGCCATAAGTGCTACTTGCAGATTTTTGGAATCCCTTGGAGTGAGGGTCACCTATCTAGACATCAATAAAGAGGGGAATATTTCACCAGAACAGGTGCGCGAAGCCATCACTGAAGAAACCGCACTTGTAAGCGTGATGTGGGCAAATAATGAAACAGGATTGATTTTCCCCATTGAAGAAATTGGAGCCATTTGTGAAGAAAGAGGAGTTTTATTTCACACCGATGCTGTACAGGCCATTGGCAAGATTCCTGTAGACGTGCAAAAGGCAAAGGTGGATTTCCTCTCCTTTTCTGCGCATAAATTTCATGGGCCAAAGGGCATTGGGGCATTGTATATCAAAAATGGACGCGAGCTTGCTCCATTGCTCCATGGCGGAGAGCATATGAGAGGGAGGCGCAGCGGGACACTCAATGTCCCCTATATCGTCGGCATGGGAGAAGCGATGCGTCTAGCAAATGCGTATTTGGATTTTGAAAATTCCACAATCTTGAAACTTCGCAATTATCTAGAGGATGCGCTTTTGCAAATCCCTGATGTGGTGGTAATAGGAGATAGAGTCCATCGCGTACCAAACACCACACTCATCAGTGTGCGCGGAATCGAGGGAGAGGCCATGCTTTGGGATCTCAACAAAGCAGGGATCGCCTGTTCTACAGGAAGTGCTTGTGCAAGCGAGGATTTGGAAGCCAATCCTGTGATGGTGGCTATTGGCGCGGACAAAGAGCTGGCACACACAGCAGTGAGAATTTCTCTGTCGCGCTTCACCACTCAAGAAGAAATTGACTACACCATTTCTGTTTTTCAAAAGGCTGTCGAGAGACTACGCAATATTTCGAGTTCGTATGAAGGGAGTTTGTAATGGCAAAAAATAATCTCATTGGTGGAGCACTTTGGGATGCATATTCCAAAAAAGTCAGCGAAAGGATGGACAACCCCACACATCTAGGCGTCCTTACACAACAAGATGCAGATGCCAAAAACGCAAAGCTCATCGTCGCAGATTATGGTGCGGAGGCCTGTGGGGATGCGGTGCGATTGTATTGGCTGGTGGATCAAAATGATGTCATCATTGATGCGAAATTCAAAAGTTTTGGTTGCGGGACGGCGATTGCTAGCTCAGATATGATGGTAGAGCTTTGTCTTGGCAAAAAGGTGCAAGATGCAGTGAAAATTACCAATCTGGATGTAGAGCATGCATTACGAGATGATCCTGACACCCCTGCAGTCCCAGGGCAAAAGATGCACTGCTCTGTCATGGCTTATGATGTCATCAAAAAGGCAGCTGGCATCTATTTGGGCAAGGATGCACAAGATTTTGAAAGCGAGATCATTGTCTGCGAGTGCGCACGCGTGAGCCTCTCCACAATCAAAGAAGTCATTCGCCTCAATGACCTAAAAAGCGTAGAAGAGATCACTCAATACACCAAGGCAGGAGGATTTTGCAAGAGCTGCGTGAAACCCGGTGGACATGAAGAAAGAGAGTATTATCTCGTAGATATTTTGCGAGATGTACGTGCAGAAATGGACGCAGAAAAACTCAAAGACAATGTGCAAAAAAATCAAAATGGTGAGTTAAGTTTTGCGGATATGACCATGGTGCAGAGAATCAAAACCGTAGACAAGACCATTAATGATCAGATTCGCCCTATGCTGCTCATGGATGGTGGAGATCTAGAAATCCTGGATATCAAAGATAGCAGCGATGGGCATTTTGATATTTATATCCGCTATATGGGTGCTTGCAGCGGTTGTGCGAGTGCCTCCACTGGCACATTGTTTGCCATTGAGGGCATTCTACAAGAAAATCTCGACCCAAAGATTCGCGTTCTCCCCATTTAATCTCAAAATAACACCTCCCAAAGGGGTGTTATTTTTGTTACAATCACACCATTATTTCTCAAATAAGGTCTTATTTGCTGCGAAGATTTTTTGTTGGTGTCTGCTGTCTTTTTGCATTATGCCCTGCAGACCAAAGCGTATACACTCCCATAGGATTTTCCTATGGGCAGGACTACAACAAAGCCAGAGAAAAAAGTGGATTTATCCTAGGCGGAGGAATTGGCCTGCCCAGTGCCACCACGCAATCCCTAACATTTCATCGCTTCCGCGATGTCAGCTCCTATGGTTTCCATCTCCTCTTTGGATACCAAGATTTCACCTCCAAATTCACCCCATTCCCCTTTAATTACTTTGGTGCGCGTGTGCTTTTGGAATTTTATAACACCTATCATCTCACAAAGCAAAAGGCTTTCAATAGCAATGTCTTATCCATTGGCTATGACCTCCTCTATGATATTTTCCCCAACAAAGCCCAGACCTTTGGGCTGCTTTTGGGAGTAAATATTGGCATGGTGCGCATACAGGATTTTCAGAGCTTCTCACTAAGCTTTGGATTGAAATTTGGATTTAGCTATGCATTTAGCACAAAACACCGCCTAGAGGCAAGTTATCTCATTGCTGAGTCTGGACCACTTCAGGGAGATCGATTTTATTTTTATAGTCCCTACACTATCAATGTCACTTATACCTATCTCTTCGCAATGCCTTTCAAAAAGTAGTATAATTGCTCTGTAAAATAACTTAAAGGAGCTTTTATGAATATCAATCGTCGTGATTTTATAAAAAGTGCTGCGGTGGCTTCAGCAGCTTCTGCTGTTGGACTTAGTATCCCAGATACCTTGGCTGCAAAAGCCAAAAATGCTCAGAAACAATGGAAGTGGGATAAGGCAGTTTGTCGTTTCTGTGGGACGGGATGTGGGGTTATGGTAGCCACCCAGGATGGATCAATTGTTGCCATCAAGGGGGATCCTGAGGCCCCTGTGAATCGTGGCATCAATTGCATAAAAGGCTATTTTTGCGCAAAAATCATGTATGGCGAAGACCGCTTGACACAACCCCTGCTGCGCGTCAATGCCAAGGGAGAATATGACAAAAAAGGAAAATTCACCCCTGTAAGCTGGAAAAGAGCATTTGATGAAATGGAAAAGCAATTCAAAAAAACCTATAATAGCATGGGGCCCAATGGTGTAGCATTAATGGCAAGTGGACAATATACGATCCCTGAGGGCTATGCCGCATTAAAATTTATGAAAGGAGGTCTGCGCTCTAATAATATTGACCCCAATGCCAGACATTGTATGGCAAGCGCAGTCATTGGCTTTATGCAAACCTTTGGCATTGATGAACCAGCAGGATGTTATGATGATATTGAGCTTACAGATACCGTTGTTACCTGGGGAGCAAATATGGCAGAAATGCACCCTATTTTGTGGAGTCGCGTCACAGACAGAAAATTAAACAATTCTGAAAGGGTGAAGATTATCAATCTCTCAACTTATACAAATAGGACTTCAGATATCGCAGATATAGAAATTATTTTCAGACCCAGCACAGATTTAGCAATTTGGAATTTTATTGCCAGAGAAATTGTATACAACAAACCAGAAAGCATTGATCAAAATTTTATTAAGGAGCATTGTGTTTTTAGCACGGGATATGTCAACATCGGGTATGGATTGCGCGAAGACATCCATCACAAAAAATACCTCCCTAGCGAGAGAGACACTGCTGCGAAACAAAAATCTAAAATCTTAAGTGATGCTGAGGGGGTAACACTCCAATATTTAGGATTGAGGGCTGGAGATAATCTACAGATGGATAAGAGCAAGGAAGCAGGTGTAAATTGGCAAATCAGCTTTGAAGAATTCAAAAAAGCTTTAGAACCATACACATTGGATTTCGTAGCACAACTTGCCAAGGGCAATAGTAACGAGAGCCTAGAATCTTTTAAAAACAAGCTCCAACAACTTGCAAATTATTACATAGAAAAAGATAGAAAAATCGTTAGCTTCTGGACAATGGGATTTAATCAACACCAAAGAGGCAGTTGGGTGAATGAGCAAAGTTATATGGTGCATATGCTACTTGGCAAGCAAGCAAAGCCAGGAAGCGGCGCATTTTCTCTTACTGGGCAACCAAGTGCTTGCGGAACGGCTAGAGAGGTGGGAACATTTTCTCACCGTCTACCCGCAGATATGGTAGTCAATAACCCCAAGCATCGTGCAATCGCTGAAAAGATATGGAATGTTCCTGAGGGTACCATCCCAGCCAAACCAGGATTCCCTTATCTTGACATGATGCGCGCATTAGAAGATGGGAAAATCAAATGGCTTTGGGTAGCTGTCAATAATCCCTGGCAAAATACCGCAAATGCCAATCACTGGATCAAGGCTGCTAGAGAAATGGATAATTTCATCGTTGTAAGCGATTGCTATCCAGGAATTACGGCAAAAATTGCTGATCTCATTTTGCCAAGTGCAATGATTTATGAAAAATGGGGGGCATATGGCAATGCAGAGCGCCGCACCCAACATTGGAAACAGCAAGTCCTTCCACAAGGCAATGCAATGAGTGATACCTGGCAGATTTTAGAATTTGCAAAACGCTTTACCATCAAAGAAACTTGGGGCAAAGAAGATGCTAATCTTGGAATCACCAATGTTTTAGATGCTGCCAAAAAAATGGGATACAAAGAAAGCGACACCCTCTTTGATGTCTTATTTGCCAATAAAAATGCTAAAAAATTTGGCTTACAAGAACCTCTGCTCAAAGAAAAACCTCTCAATTCTGAAGTATTTGGTGATAATCGAAAGGTATTGGGCAGTGATGGGAAACCCTTTGGCGGATATCATTTCTTTGTTCAAAAATATCTTTGGGAAGAATATAGAATCTTTGGCACAGGACATGGGCATGATCTTGCAGAATTTGATGTCTACCACAAGGTTCGTGGATTGCGGTGGCCAGTAGTAGATGGCAAAGAGACTCAATGGAGATTTAATGCCAAATATGATCCTTATGCGCGGAAATATGCCAATGGCAGGGATTTCGCATTTTATGGCAACAAAGAAGCAAGCCTGCTTCAAGGAGATCTCAAAGCCCCGGGCAATGAGAAAAAACCCATCACCAATCGTGCAAAAATTTTCTTCCGCCCCTATATGGATCCCTGCGAAATGCCTGATAAAAACTATCCCATGTGGCTTTGCACAGGTAGGGTGCTAGAACACTGGCATAGCGGCACAATGACCATGCGCGTACCAGAACTCTATCGAGCTGTGCCTGAAGCATTGTGCTATATGAGTGAAGATGATGCTAAAGAGCAAAATCTCAAACATGGGGATACGGTATGGATAGAATCTCGCCGTGGAAAAGTAAAAGCAAAGGTGGAAGTCAATGGACGCAATCGCCCTCCCAAAGGACTTGTTTATGTGCCTTGGTTTGATGAAAACGTCTATATCAATAAAGTTTGTCTAGATGCTACCTGCCCCATCTCTAAACAAACGGATTTTAAAAAGTGTGCAGTAAGGGTTTATAAGGCATAGTCATGGATACCAGTCGCAGAAAAGCGCTGAGATCCATTACCCAAGCAATGGGGCTGGTGTCAATAGGAGGGCTTATCTGGGGTGCATATATTGCAGAAGCAAAAAGCAATCCTCTAGGTTTCTATCCACCAGGCGCGCGGGATGATTTTATCAATACTTGCATTAGATGCGGGCTATGCGTAGAGGCTTGTCCCTACTATACCCTAAGTCTTGCCACAAAAGGTGTAAAGGGAATTCCCACTTTTACACCTCGCAAAATTCCTTGCTTCATGTGCAAAGATATCCCCTGCGTGCGTGCTTGTCCTACAGATGCATTAGACAAAAACCTCTTGCTCACTCATGGCAAGCTTGATATCACTAAGGCGCGCATGGGTGTAGCGGTAGTGGATACGCTAAATTGCATTGCATATGCAGGAATCCAGTGCGATGCATGCTATCGTGCCTGCCCATTGATGGATCAAGCAATCTATCTAGAATACAAAGCAAATACACGAACAGGAAAGCATGCGATGATTTTACCCATTGTCGCTAATGATGTCTGCACAGGATGTGGAAAATGCGAAAAAGCCTGCGTAACAGAAATTGCTTCAATCAAGGTAATGCACCGCGAACAAGTTTTGGGCAAAATGGGAGCAAACTATATCAAAGGCTGGGATCAAAAAGATGAAGAAAGACTAGAGTCTGCTAGACCAAAATCCAGGATGGATTCCCCAAAAAAACAAACGCTAGATTATCTAAATGATGGGATACTCTAAGGAGATTTTATGCAGTGGTTGATAAAGAATAAATTCTTAATAATACGCAGAACCTCGCAGATAGGCATTTTGCTCTTATTTTTTCTAGCAAACTGCTCCCTCATTACCATTGGTCACAAAAAGCATCTCGTATTGCAAGGGGATCTTAGTGGCTTTGAAAGCGGGGAACGTAATTTAGCAATTGCCAATACCAAAGAAGCATTACTAAAAAACCCCATTTTACAGGGCAATCTTAGCACTTCCAAAATCTTTGATAAAATCCCCATGAGCGATCCATTGGCATTCTTGCAAATCTTTCTAGCAGGTGGGGCAATCAGTTTTGACCTGCTCCTTGGAGTGGGTGTGGTTCTAGCATTGTATGGAATCTTTCTAGGAAGAGGTTTTTGTGCATTTGTTTGTCCCATCAATCTCATTACAGATTTAGCAAATTTGCTACGCAGAATCTTGCGTATAGAAAATATCCGTTTTATCTCATTCTCACGAAATACAAAATACATCATCCTTGCTCTAGCACTTGTCTTAAGCTTTGCTTTTGGCATGCTAGCATGGGAGAGTATAAATCCTATTTCTATGCTGCATCGTGGTGTTGTGTTTGGGATGGGAACGGGTTTTTTTGGGGTTTTGACAGTGTTTTTATTTGATCTATTTATGTTAAAAAATGGATTTTGTGGACATCTATGTCCACTGGGTGCGACTTACAGCATCATTGGAGCAAAGTCACTACTCAAGGTGCAATATCACTTAAACAAATGCACAAAATGCATGCAATGCATACGAATTTGCCCAGAAAGCCAAGTGCTTCACCTCATTGGCAAACAAAGTGGTTTTGTGACAAAAACGGCTTGCATCAAATGCGGACGCTGTATTGAAGTCTGCAATGATGATGCATTAAATTTCAATATCTTACATTTCAACAAGGAGAAAAAATGAAAAAAATCTTAACTTTCATGGTGGCTATAGGATTAGGAGCAAGTGTTTTTGCCAAGGGAGTGGATGAGAATCAAATTGGACTCAGAAAAGCCCCACTCACTGATGAAAACAAAGTAAAAATTCAAGATTATACCTTTGGCACAGGATCTGCAGGAGAGAGCAAAAAAATTGAGCGTTCTTATGAGAACGCACCTCCTCTGATTCCTCATGATATTACAGGCATGACCCCCATCACCCAGAAAAACAACGCCTGTCTTGACTGCCACCTACCAGATGTCGCAGAAAGCGTTGGTGCAACGCCTATTCCCAAATCCCATACTTATGATTTGCGCATGCATAAAGAAGTGAGCAATGGCATTGCTGAACAGAGATACAACTGCACACAATGCCATGTTCCCCAAGCACAAACCAAACCCCTTGTAAAAAATAAATTTCAACCTGGCTTTCATAATGAAAAACAAAAACATCAATCCAACCTCCTTGATGTCATCAATCAGGGTGTAAAATGAGAAAGAAGCAATCTACCTCTCATGAGGTAGATCCTTCAAGGAGAAAACTCTTTTTTGGCTTTGGGAAAAAAGACTGCAAAGAAATTCCTGCCCCCATGAAAAAAGTCGCCATCATCCACCCTCTTACTTGTCTTGCTTATCAAAAAGTCATTTGCTATGCTTGCAAGGATATCTGCAGAGAACATATCTCTTTTCAAGGTTTGTTTTTTCCAGAGATTCTCCCAAGTTGCATCGGCTGTGATCGATGTGAAGCGATTTGCCCACAAAATGCCATTAGCCTAAAAGAAATTCCTATTTCTAGGGAAGAAATCAAAGCATGAAAAAAATCTTTGTCGCACTTGTTTTTGCATGCCTCTTGTTTGCTAGAGAAATCCACCCTACCCATACTCTAAAAACCCCTTTTGAGGTCTCTTCCATCCAGAGAGAAAAAGATTTGCTCTATATCTCTACGCTTGGGGGAGAAGTGCTCATTTATCATCTCAACCAAAAGAAATATCGCCCAAGCATCAAACTCCCATTGCTTAGAGATTTTTTTGGGAATTCCTATCCGCCAAAAATTTTCAATACCGCAAGCAACAGCAAAAATATGCTCGCCATCGTCTCTGCCAACGCGCAAGGCAAAAGAAATCTCTACCTTGCTGATGGCAATCATCCCTCCCATCCTCCCACTCCCCTGCTCACAGATCTCAACATCGCCAAGGTCCTCTGGCTCAACGAAGAGCAGATTCTCATCGCATTGCTAAGCCATGAGATCTTGCTCTATGATCTCCCCAGGCATCAAACCCTCTACCAAACCCAAATCTCACAATCGAGTTTTAGCGATATGGTATTAGATTCTCCCTTTCTTTTTACCACGGGAGAGTCTGGAGTGGTCTACCAAATTCATCCCAAAAATGGCAAAATCCTCAAAACACTTCCCATCATCAATAAAGACAAAAACTTTCAAATTGTTGCCAATCATCACAGGATTGCTACTGCAGGACAAGATCGCAGGGTGGGTGTTTATTTTTTGGATACAGGAAAAGACTTAAGTCTTAGGAGTGATTTTTTGGTCTATGCAGTAGGATTAGATGCCCCAACCAATACGCTGGCCTATCTTGCCAACGAAAAAGGCGACATCGCGCTTGTAAATCTTTTGAGCAAGAAAAAAACCGCGATGCTAACAGGTCTACAAGGCATTGCTAATAATATTATCTTTTACAAAAATAATATTATTGTAAGTTGTGACAGTCCCTATATTTATTTTTTTAACAAAGGAGAATTATGAATATTTCTAGCATCATTATCAAAGCAGATTCATCTGCTTGGGAGTCTCTGCTGCAAGAGATCCCCCAAATCCCCCACGTAGAAATCGCACTGCATCAAAAAGATAGGGGAATTATGATTGCCACCATTGAGGCAGAAAATACGCAACAAGAACTTGAAGCACTAAAAAAAATCCAAGTACTAAAAGGAGTATTCAGCGCAGAAATGCACCTTACCTACAGTGAAGGGGATCTCAAAAACTGTAAGCTAGATATGCAAAAAATTGCCAAACTCATTGACACTACGCCAGCAGAATTGATGAAATATGGCGGAGATATTAAGAATTTTATCAAATAGCACAAAATACATTTCTATCATGCCAAGGAATCACAACCAAAGTTTGTGAAAATGGGGAAGCAGTCAAGAAAAAATCATTTTTCTTGTTTGAGTCTCTTGTCTTTGAGGCGATAGACAAAATCACAATCAAAGGCCAGGGCCTCATCATGGGTGGCGAGCACAAGCATGGCAGCGTTAGTGCGCACATAATCAAATAAAACCCGCATCACACTTCTTGCTGTGTCTCCATCAAGATTGCCCGTGGGTTCATCAGCAAAAATAATCTTTGGATTTTTGCTAAGCACGCGCGCGATGGAGACGCGCTGCTGCTGCCCCCCACTCAGAGTCCCCACCCCTTGATCCAAGATAGAATCAATCTTGAAAGATTCTAGCACGCTTGAATCCAGGGTATTTTGGGTTAATAAATTTGCGATTTTGAGATTCTCGCGTGCGCTAAAACCGCGAAAAAGATAGTGCGCCTGGAAGATGATTCCAATCTCATAGCGCCGAATCTCTAATAATTTTGCATCAGGAAGGGAATAGATATTTTGATGTCCCAATAAATCAATCTGGCCATGATTGGGCTTTAGCATGGTGGAGAGATGATTAAGGATGGTGGATTTTCCACTGCCTGACACCCCAAGAATCGCAAGCGTCTGCCCAGGAGAGAGACTAAAATTTACATCTTCATAGAGCAAAATATCAAATTGATGGGAAAGGGATTGGACTTGGAGCATTTTTTGCCTTTATTGGGATTTGGAGCTAAAGGTTGCAAAAAGAGCAGGAGCAATAACCATAGAGGGGGAAAAATTGGCACTATGAAAGGTAATTGTCCCATATTTTCTTGCATAAAACTTCAGCAGAATTTGCTGAAAATAAGGCTCAATACTTGGATAAAACCACGCATTATTGCTTATCATTATGACATACTTGGGGTGATCTTCATACAACAAAGAAGAGGTGCCCTCATAGCAAATCGCATTGCGAAAGACCTTGCCACCCAGCACAAAATCCTGCGCCTTGCTAGCTTGGCTAAGTTCTTCTTCTGTGCCAAAAAATAATTTTTGCAAGGGTTTTGCGATGAATTTTGGCAGAGGGATCCTTTCGCCAAAGGGTGCTAAAATCACCTTGTCTAGGATCTGCAGCCTGCCTTTTTCAAAGATGTAGGTACTGTTATAAATCTGTAAATCCTGCACGCGCATCGCCCCCACAACAATACCAATGTCCGCACTCATTTTTTTCAAAGTCTCTAGCAGATCTTCTTGCAAATTTAAAGCCAGCGGGAAGGCTGTCTCTGGCAAAACAATCACCTCTTTTCTTTCTGCGACTGCCTCTCTTATCAAAGAAAGGTTGTATTTAATAATCTCTTGGATATTTTGCCCTTCCCATTTGCCAGATTGCCCAATAGAAGTGCTAGTAAGCTCCATATTCAGCGGCATTTCATACTTGCCCATGAATTGAGTCTGAGATATGGAAAATCCCAACAAAAACACTGCAAGGATTTTAAACCCCTTACCCCCCTTGTACAGCAGCACAACCCCTAATATCACGCAGGCATAGCTCCATTTCCCCACCCCAAAAATACTATAGGCCAAAAACTCCTCCCCAAAGAGCCAATCAAAACCAAAGGGATGAATAAAACTCAATAAAAATAGCGCAGGGATCCGAAAAAATAAATGCTCACTCCACAAAAGTGGCCAAAAAACCACTCCATAAATCACCCCCATCGCAATGATGATGATAGGCAACAAATAAGGAGCTGGGGAATAAAGAAAGCTAAAGCCCACCCAATAAAACAGTCCTATGCCTACATAAAATCCAAAATAAAATCCAAGAGAACTAGGAACACGCAAAAATGCAAAAATTGCAAGCGGAGCAAAAATGCTATTGAGAATGATATAGGTGGTCTCAAACCCTCTGGCATGCCCGCCAGAATCCCCCAATGCAAAGAAAAATGCTCCACTCCAAATAGGCAAGAGAAATAAAAACACAAAAAAAAAGCTTTTTTTACTCTTTTCTAGGAATTTTCTCGTGGGTCTTAGGAAGGGGGCTAGCATTTTTTCCAAACAATTTTTAAAAGTCAAATTATTTTGGTAGAATAGCAGAAAAAATCATTTTTTACGAATATTTAGGATTTTGATGAACTACATTGACATTATTCTTTTGGCAATCATTTTAATTGTGAGTCTTAAGGGGATTTTTGATGGTTTTGTCCATGAGCTCTCCGCTCTCATTGGCATTATTGTGGGCATATTCTTTGCCTCAAGGCTTGCTAGCGATATGGCCGTACTGTTTGACACCCATGTCTACCATATCAAAAATCCATCCATAGCCATTATTCTTGGCTTTGTGATTGTGCTGGCATTTTTTTGGGTGGCATTTTTGCTTATCGGATTTATCATCACAAAATTTGTGCGCTATTCTGGGCTAGGGATCTTGGATAGGATTTTGGGATACTGCTTCTCCTGTCTCAAGATTTTCTGCATCCTGGCTTTTATCATCTTTGCACTCAATCAAATCAAATTCATCAGAGAGATCGATTTCATCAAAAATCTCCCCCAAAAAAGCAAAGTCTATGCGGCCATGATGGACACAGCAAATCTGATTATCAAATTTGATAGCCCCGAAAAAATCACCCAAAAACTCGAACAAATCTCTCCCAAACTCAAGGACACCCTAGAAAACACTACAGAACAGATGAAAAGCGCTAGCGATCAAATCAAAGAAAGCATTCAGAATTCCATAAAAAAACCCTGAGGAAACCCAATGTTTGAAAATCAATACATCCAGCAACGTCTCCAAAAAGCACAGATTTTGCGCGAAAATGGGCAAAATCCCTATTCCAATCAAACCCAAAAAACCATCAAAAATAGCGAATTTATTGAGCGTTTCTCCTATCTCAAAAATCAAGAAAACAACAAAGAAACCGAGCAAAAATTCTCCATTACAGGACGTGTAAAACTGCTTAGAATGATGGGAAAGGCTTGCTTCATTGACATCGAGGATGAAAGCGCCAATGTACAGGTCTATGTCTCACAAAATGATTTGCAAGAGCAATTTCTTCTCTTAAAAAAAACCCTAGAGGTGGGAGATTTCATCTCTGTGTATGGTTATCCCTTTGTCACCAAAACAGGCGAGCTGAGCCTGCATGCAATAAAATACCAGCTTCTTACAAAATCCATCATCCCACTGCCTGAGAAATTCCACGGGATCACAGATATCGAATTGCGCTATCGTCAACGCTATCTTGATCTCATCATGAACAAAGAAGTAAAAGAAACCTTTAAGTTGCGCAGCAAGATCGTCTCTGCTGTGCGCAGATTTTTTGAATCCAAGGGATTTTTGGAAGTGGAGACCCCAATGCTTCACCCAATCCCAGGAGGGGCAAATGCCAGACCCTTCATCACGCATCACAATGCTCTAAATGTGGATAGATTTTTGCGTATCGCCCCAGAGCTCTATCTCAAACGCCTGATTGTAGGAGGCTTTGAAGCAGTATTTGAGATGAATCGAAATTTCAGAAATGAAGGCATGGATCATTCTCATAATCCAGAATTTACCATGATTGAATTTTATTGGGCATACAAGACTTACAAAGACCTCATTGTTCTCACAAAAGAGTTTTTTACCTATCTTTTAGATACTTTAGGTTTACCCACCAAAATCCACTACAATGACCAAGAAATTGATTTTTCTGATTTTAAAGTGATTGGCTACAAAGATGCGCTAGAAAAAATTGGAAATTTGCCCCGTGCGGTCCTTGAAGATAAACATTCCCTGCGGGATTTTTTGCAAAAACAAGGCATCAAGCTAGAAGCCCAGATGGGTTATGGCAAGCTTTTGAGCGAAGCCTTTGATACATTTGTCGAGCACAAGCTCATTCATCCAACCTTCATCACAGACTATCCCATTGATATCAGCCCGCTAGCCAGGAGAAATGATCAAAATCCCCAAATTGCCGATCGCTTTGAGTTGTTTATCGGAGGCAAAGAGATCTCCAATGGATTTAGCGAGCTCAATGACCCCATCGATCAATTTGAACGCTTTAAGCAGCAGGTCAGAGAAAAGGATGCAGGCGATGAAGAGGCCCAGTATATGGATGAAGATTATGTATGGGCACTTGGATATGGAATGCCTCCCACAGCAGGGCAAGGCATCGGGATTGATCGCTTGATCATGCTTTTTACCGGGGCCAAAACCATTAAAGATGTGATTTTATTCCCTGCAATGAAGCCTACAAGAAATCATTTTGAACCAAATGAACAAAATAGCTGAGTAAGAGAAAATCCAAAAGGGGCAAACATGTATCATTTAGAACAAAGCGACAAAGAAGTATTTGCAAGCATACAAAGGGAGTTTGAAAGGCAAACCCATCATTTAGAGATGATTGCTAGTGAGAATTATACTTTCCCCAGCGTAATGGAGGCAACAGGCAGCATCCTGACCAATAAATATGCTGAGGGCTACCCGGGGAAGCGCTATTACAGCGGTTGTGATTTTGTCGATGAGATCGAAACTCTTGCAATTGAGCGCGCTAAAAAACTCTTTGGATGCAATTTTGCCAATGTCCAACCCCATGCAGGATCTCAAGCCAACGCCGCAGTCTATGCAGCATTACTAAAGCCCTATGACAAGATCTTGGGAATGGATTTGAGTCATGGTGGCCACCTTACTCATGGCGCCAAGGTCAGCACCAGCGGCCAGAATTATCAGAGTTTTTTTTATGGCGTGGAGCTAGATGGCAGGATTGATTATGACAAAGTCGCAGAGTCTGCAAAACTCATCAAACCTCAGCTCATCATCTGTGGTTTTTCCGCCTATACCAGGGAATTGGATTTCAAAAAATTCCGCGAAATCGCAGATAGTGTGGGAGCCATACTCATGGGGGACATCGCGCATGTAGCAGGGCTTGTGGTCGCAGATGAATATCCCAATCCCTTCCCCCATTGCCATGTGGTTACCACGACCACGCACAAGACATTGCGAGGACCGCGCGGAGGAATGATTTTATGTAATGATGAGGAAATCGCACAAAAAATCAACAAGGCCGTATTCCCTGGAACCCAGGGTGGTCCTTTGTTGCATATTATCGCAGGCAAGGCGGTGGGATTTGGAGAGAATCTCAAACCAGAATGGAAGCTCTATGCCAAGCAGGTAAAAAGCAATATCAAAGCTATGGCAAAAGTTTTGATAGAAAGAGGTTATGAGCTAGTGAGCGGTGGGACAGACAATCATCTCATTTTGATGAGCTTTTTGAATAGAGAATTTAGCGGCAAGGATGCAGATGCAGCATTGGCCAATGCAGGCATCACAGTGAACAAAAATACCGTTCCAGGAGAAACGCGAAGCCCCTTTGTCACCAGTGGCATCCGCCTGGGCTCTCCTGCACTCACTGCCAGAGGCATGAAGGAAGGCGAATTTATTTGGATTGCAAATAAAATTGCTGATATCCTCGAACATATCAAGGACACAGAACTCCAAAAGAAAATCCAAAAAGAGATTTATGAACTCAATGCAAAATTCCCACTTTATGACCAACCGATCTTTTAGGGAATAAGATGGGATTTTGCTTTGACACAATGAAATTTTTATAAAAAGGAGAAAAAATGGAAGAAATGGATTTCAAAGAAACACTGGATACAACAAAAAAGAAGAAAACACAAAATGTGGTCTTGGGTGTGGTGGCAGTGATTGCCATATTAGTGATTTTGCTAATCATCTGGTCTTTTACACATTCTAACCCCAAAGAGCAAGCCCTAGAGCAGCCACAGGAAAATACAAACTCCTTGCTAGCAGATAATCAACCAAGCAGCACCACCCAAAATCCAAGCTCAGAATACGACAGCTTTGATAAAATCGTCAATGAAATGAAGGATGCCAATACCCCAGAAAGCACGCCCGTAGCAGCGGCAAAAACCCCAGATGCAAAGGATGACAAAGAGCTCTCTAAAGATTCCTCTACGCAAAGCTATACCCCAGGACATGCAGCAGATGCAAAGCATGCCATGCATGACAAGACTCAGACCTCAAACCACTTGGCACAAAAAATAACCCCATCCCCAGAGCATGTAAAAAAATCCCCTGCAAAAAAGAAACGTGCAGCTAAGAGTTTTGATTCTTTGAGTTTGCAAAAAGCCACAGCAGGATCCTATCTACAAATGGGTGCATTTGCTAAACAGCCTAATAAAACCATGCAAAACACTCTTATGCATCATGATTTTAGAACCCTTGAATTCACCGATCATGAGGGTCAAAAGCTCACCAAATATCTCATCGGCCCATTCAAATCTCGCAAACAAGCCGAGGATTACAAGCAGCAGCATCCTGAGCTGGCACATTCCATCTATTATGAAGTGAAATAATTCCCATCCTACCCTTCTTGGGTAGGAATCCTCTCTGAAATAAAGCAAGTTCTCTTGATAAAACAACCTCGAGATTTTACTGTGTGATCCCAGGGGGCTTCTAGCTTTTATTGTTTTTATCCCTGAGTTTCCCGCCTTTATCATTGGTATATTTTTTGGTCTTTGTTGCAAATTTCCCCCACCCCCCTCTTTGGTTTCTGGATTTTTTGGTGAATTTCTCTTTGAGCTTCCCTGTTGCCTCTCATTTTTTTCTCTAATCTTTGCTTCATAGAGGTTTAGCTTTTGTTTTTTTACTTCCCCTAGCTCTCTTTTAGCAGAGATAACAAGGATAGAAAAACCTCTGGATTTTACAAAAATACTCCACCAAAGAATCGCGCAAAACCTCAAAAAGCGCTAGAAAACACAGGGGCATAAAGAATCAAAATACGGACACAAAATCATGAAAACACAAATGCGACATGGAGAGCCTGGAAGATGGTGCAAATCACGGAGTGGGGTCAAAAAATTTTCAAGAATCTCACAAGAATTAAATGAGAAAAATCCCAGCAAAAAATCTCATAAAGCGCCACAAAAAATCACAAACAAAAAACCAATAATTCCACAAAAATTACAGATGAGGGAGTCTGAAAAAACCAAAAACATGCAAAAAACAAATTTAAACAATTTTAAGCAGTCGGGGTATAGCAGAGGCATGCAGATGTCTACATGCCAGACGAACTATTTCTATATACAATAAATTAAAAAAGGACTACCATGGCCGGGAGAGAGGGATTCGAACCCCCGGAGGTATTACCCTCAACGGTTTTCAAGACCGCCGCTTTCGACCACTCAGCCATCTCCCGACAATAAACAATAAATAAAAAACACAGATGAAAAAAGAGACAGATGGAGGCGACACCCAGATTCGAACTGGGGAATCAAGGCTTTGCAGGCCCATGCCTTACCACTTGGCTATGTCGCCATCTTCGGCTAGGGGTGGATGGTGCCCGGGGCCGGACTTGAACCGGCACGGAAGCAATTTCCGAGGGATTTTAAGTCCCTTGTGTCTACCATTCCACCACCCGGGCGAAAATTTAGTAACTTCATCCCTAAATAAGATTACTAATGGAGCGGGAAACGGGGATCGAACCCGCGGCCCCAACCTTGGCAAGGTTGTGCTCTACCACTGAGCTATTCCCGCATCGATTTTGTAGACCATAATTCTAGCAGCGCTTTTTTAAAAAATCAAGAAAAATCATGAAATCTTTTAAAAAACTATTATAATTACCAAAGCAAAACCCCACGGAGATTGATTTTGGAATTTCAACCCTATCCTTTTGAAAAACTCTCACAACTCATCCACTCCATCACTCCGCAAAAACCCATCACCAAGCTCAGCATCGGCGAACCTCAATTCCCCACTCCCACAATCATCCAAGAAGCATTAAAAGACAATGCCCAAGATCTGCGCTACTATCCAAAAAGCAATGGAGAGACCTATCTCTATGAGGCATTGCAGGATTTTCTCTCTTATCGCTATAGTCTTTTGCTAGATAGAGAGCAAATCATCCCCACATTTGGCACGCGCGAGGTACTCTTTAATTTTCCGCTTTTTTTCCTTTCACGCTTTGTAAATCCCACCATCGCCTACCCCAATCCTTTTTATCAAATCTATGAGGGGGCAAGTATTGCTAGCAGAGCAGAAGTAATCCTCATGCATCTAAACCCTGATAATAACTTCACCCCCAGCCTCACAAAAGAGCAGATGCAAAGGGCAAATCTTGTCATCTTAAACTCCCCTAATAACCCCACAGGAAGGACATTGAGCCTGGAAGAATTGATGGCATGGGTAGAACATGCACTCCATTATGATTTTGTTTTGCTCAATGATGAATGCTACAGCGAAATCTACCAAAACACACCAAGTGCTGGAATTTTGGAGGCTTCTTGCAAAATGGGAAATAAGGAGTTTCAAAACATCTTATGTGTAAATTCCATCTCCAAACGTCTCTCTGCACCTGGTCTTAGGAGCGGGTTTATTGCAGGGGATCGCAGGATATTACAGCATTATCGCACCTATCGCACCTATCTGGGCTGCGCTATCCCAAATCCCTTGCAAAAGGCTGCAAGCATCGCGTGGAAAAGTCATGATGAAGCCAACAAAATCCGTCAAAAATATGCACAAAATCTCAAAATCGCACAAGAACTCTTTAAAGAAACCCTCATCTTTCCCCATAGCTTTTATCTCTGGCTTTATGTGGGCAATGATCTAGAATTTTGCAAGGCCCTTTATGAAAAAGAGGGGATTTTGGTGCTTCCAGGCAGATTTTTGGGGAGGGAAGATGCGGGGGTGGGTTATGTGCGCATCGCACTTGTTTATGAGCCTGGGATCCTGCTGCCTATTTTGCAGCGTATCAAAAACTTTTTAGACAAAGGATCTTTTTGAAACAACTCAAAAATCTAAAAATCCATCTCATTGGCATCGGGGGCATCGGGATCTCTGGGATCGCACGCTATCTCAAAGCACAGGGCGCAATCGTGAGTGGAAGCGACATCTCTCCTAGCAAGCTTACAAAAGAGCTGCAAAATCAAGGCATCCCCATCACCATCCCTCATAACAAATCCTCCATCTCCAACCAAGACCTCATCATCCATTCTGCAATCATCCCTCCAAACAACATCGAAATCCTAGAAGCCCAAAGCAAAAATATTCCCATTCTTTCGCGCAAGGATGCGTTGAAATTAATCCTAGCCCAAAAAAAGGTCATCAGCGTATGCGGAGCCCATGGCAAAAGCACCACAAGTGCGATGCTAAGCAGCATTTTTCCACATTATGGAGCAATCATTGGGGCCGTGAGCAAAGAATTTGGATCCAATGTGAGAGAGAGTGCAAATGAGGGGATTATCTTTGAGGCAGATGAATCTGACAAAAGCTTTCTTAACTCCAATCCCCACTATGCAATCGTCACAAATGCCGAACTTGAGCACATGCAAAGCTATGACTACAGCATTGAGCTTTTTCATCAAGCCTACCGAGATTTTCTAGGGCTTGCAAAAACTGCATTCATTAATAGCGATGATCCTTTTTTGGCTACGCTAAAGCACAAACACATCCCCCTCTCCCCCTCCAAAGATATTACAGATATCAGCTTTTTCCTGCGCAATGATGAACCCTTTTGCAAATTCATCCTTAGAGACTTGGGAGAGTTTGAAGTCTGGGGGCTTGGCGGCCACACTGCTGCTAACGCCGCGATGGCCATCCTTTGTGCAGCTCAAGAATTAGACATTCCCACCATCAGAGAAAATCTTAAAAATTTTGCAGGCATCAAAAAGCGCTTTGACATCATTCAAAAGCAAGGGCCCTGCATCATCGATGATTACGCCCATCATCCCACAGAAATCATCGCTACACTCAATGCCGCCAAAGATTATACCATGCTAAAGGGCCATCATCAAATCACAGCCATTTGGCAGCCCCACAAATTTAGCCGCCTAAAAGACAATTTGGAAGCCTTTCAAGGGGCTTTTGATAATTGCACACAACTCATCATCCTGCCCACTTATCGCGCAGGAGAAGAGGAGATGTTTTTTGATATGCCCAAACTTTTTGCGCGCTACAATCCTATAATGGCAAGCCATATCAAACGTGATGGTATGAAAATATTGGTCTATCAAGGCCAAAAACTTCTAAAGATTTTAGAAAAGGAGCTTGTGATTGGAATGGGTGCTGGAGATATTACCTATCAAATCAGAGGTGAGAAATAATGACTTTATTACCCATCATCCTTGTGGTGTTTCTGGCCATTTTTTTGCTTTTTTTGATCCTCAAAGACTTTGGTGCCATCAGCAAAAAACAAAAGTTTTTGAGCCTCTTTGCCCTACTTACTTTTGGCATCCTCATTGGAATTTATGCCTACAACAAAAGCCAAATGGACAAAAAGGTCTATCTTTTGCAAATGAGTTTTTTGCGTGGGGAAAATCTTTCTTGTGGAAAGAATCTCATCAGTGTCAAAGATTTCAA
Source organism: Helicobacter mustelae (assembly GCF_900476215.1). NCBI lineage: Bacteria > Pseudomonadati > Campylobacterota > Epsilonproteobacteria > Campylobacterales > Helicobacteraceae > Helicobacter > Helicobacter mustelae. Next base: position 1,246,636 of record NZ_LS483446.1, read on the forward strand.
TCTCTCCACCGGGACGCTGACCCTCATTGGCAAAGAGAACTCTCCTGCAAGAAATATCGTATATTCCCTAAAGGATTGCGATCTGACCAAGAAAACCAGCCCTGCACTGGAAAATCTACAAGAACAATTAGAAAAAGACTAGGTGGCAAATGCAGCAATCCCTCCTAAAAGTTTTGGACTTACAGGATTTTATCGACAAGCTCACTGCCCTCTTTGCTAGGCCCAAGGATTTTTTGCTTACGGGAGATAGGCATCTGATTTTTCATTATATTGAGGAATTGGATGGGCTAAATTTCCATGCACCCAGCGCAGTAAAAAACCTAGATAGCGCACTGCAAATCCTGAAAAAATTTGGCACGCTAAAACTCTATGAAATCTTTGAATTTGTCAAAATCCTGCGTTATTTTCTCTATCTCAAAAATCAAAAAGAGATGCAAAACACTCTACATTTCTCAAAATATTTGCAAAAAATTCAAATCCCCGCTCCCATTCTTGAGATTTGCTCCTATTTTCATGCGCATTTACAAATCAAAGAGGGGATCTTTGAAGAGCTTGATAGCCTCGAGCAATCCCTAAAGCGCCAGAAAAAAAATATGCAGCAGTCCCTAGAGCTGCTTTTGCAATCTGCAAAAATCCGTCCCTATCTTGCAGATACACAAATCCACTTCATCAATCAAACCCAAACCCTGCTGCTAAAACCAGGCTTCCAGCATGTCCTCAAAGGAGTGGTTTTGCAGCGTTCACAAAATGGGTATTTTTATTTGCTTCCTGATGAAATCAAGGCGATTTATCAAAAAATCCAAGAAATAGAAAATCTCATCGAGCAGACCCTCTATGAGATTTGCAAAAAGATCTGCATCACCTTCAATAAGCATCTTTCTTTTTTGCAATTCCTCAACAAAGAATTTGACAAAATCGATCACATCCAAGCAAGAATCTTTTTTGCCAAGCAATATAATTTGCAATTCATCCTGCCGCAATACAAAGACTCCCAAATCATTTTGCGAGATTTCGCCCATCCCATTTTGACCAATCCCAAACATATCCAGCTAGATTTTAATAAACAGCTTTTGCTCATCACTGGAGTCAATGCCGGCGGGAAGACGATGCTGCTTAAATCCATCTTGAGCGCGGTGTTTCTTGCCAAACATCTCATTCCCTTCAAAATCAATGCCAGTCATTCCAAAATTCCGCATTTCAAAAATATTTTTGCCATCATCTCTGATCCACAAAATAGCAAAAATGATATTTCTACTTTTGCGGGCAGGATGTTAGATTTTTCTCACATCTTGCAGGAGAAAGAAATGATTCTAGGCATTGATGAGATCGAGCTTGGCACAGATGCCGATGAGGCAGCAAGTCTCTATAAGGCATTATTAGAAAATCTTTTGCAAAAGGGGGCAAAAATCATTGTTACTACACATCACAAGCGCTTGGCAGCGATGATGGCCAATGATGCTAGGATTGAGCTTTGTGCTGCAATCTATGATGAAGCGCGCCAAAAACCCACATTTGAATTCCTCCATGGCAGCATTGGCAAAAGCTATGCCTTTGAGACTGCCAGACGCTATAAAATCCCCCTTAATCTCATTGAAGAGGCGCAGAAAAATTATGGAGAGGACAAAGAAAAACTCAATATTTTGATCGAAAAATCCGCACAATTAGAAATAACTCTGCAGCAAAAAATCAAAGAATGCCAGGCAAAAATCCTACTCTATGAAAAAAAAGAACAGGCCCTAGAGGATCTCAAAGAGGAGCAAAAAAACGCCTATGCAAGAGAAAAAAGCAAGCTAGAAAATATCTACAATCAAGCCCTAAAAGCACTCAAGCTCGAGCTCAAAGAAAAACAATCCCAAGACATTCACCGCTCCATCAATCATGCCAACAAAATCCTAGCCCAACAAAAGTCCATCAAACAAGAAACCCCCAAAACAAAGGCTTTCACAATCCACCAACGTGTAAAATACAAGCAAGCAAAAGGCCAGATCCTCTCTCTACTAAAAGATCGGGCACTCATTGAGCTTGATGAGGGAATGCGCCTAAAAGTGCCCCTTGCCCTACTAAAACCCCTAGGAAAAGAGCCCCCAGAGCTCAAAACAAAAACCAAAATTCCTCTGCCAAAAAGTGGAAATGTGCATTTGGATCTCCATGGGATGCGTGCAGAAGAGGCCATAGAGAGGCTTGATCAATTCCTCTCTGACTGCCTGCTTTTGGGATTTGATGAAATATTGGTCTATCATGGCATTGGCACAGGCGTGCTAGCAAAAGTAGTACGTGATTTCCTCTCCACTCACCCAAAGGTTTTGCATTTTGAAGATGCTCCCACCAGGCTTGGTGGGCTTGGTGCAAAAATTATAAAACTCTAAATTTTTGGCTATAATTCACAGAATTTTCTCACATGCAATGGAGAGAGGATGAGGGTTTTGGGCCGATGGTGCTTTTGAGAAAAAAGGGCATTTTGCAGGAATTTGCAGCCCAGTTTCTGCGGGAAAAAAGCTGGGGCATGCGTGCGCATAAAGCACCAAAATTTCTCAAATCATCTCATCAAAACCACTAGCCAGGATTTGCAGGGAAGAATTTACAAAAATCCTCCCAAAACAAACAAACATCTCAGAAAATAGGAAGGAAAATGGCAGAAGTTATTACAATTACATCAGGCAAAGGTGGAGTGGGAAAATCCACATGCACCGCAAATATCGCGGTGGGATTGGCGCAAAATGGCAAAAAGGTCGTGGCAGTGGATTTTGATATTGGGCTTAGAAATCTTGATATGATTTTGGGATTGGAGAACCGCATTGTTTATGATGTTGTAGATGTCATGGAAGGAAAATGCAATCTCCAACAAGCCCTCATCAATGATAAAAAAACAAAAACGCTCTACTTCCTTCCTGCAAGCCAGAGCAAGGACAAAAACATCCTAGACAAAGACAAGGTCAAAAAGCTCATCGAAGATCTCAAAAGAGATTTTGATTATATTTTGCTAGATTCTCCAGCAGGGATTGAAAGCGGCTTTGAGCATGCGATTTTTTGGGCAGATAGAGCCCTTGTGGTCGTCACTCCTGAAGTGAGTTCTGTGCGCGATAGCGATCGAGTCATTGGAATTATTGATGCCAAATCTGACAAGGCAAAAAATGGACAAGAGGTGCAAAAACACATCATCATCAATCGCATCAAACCAGAACTTGTTGCTAAGGGAGAAATGCTAAGCACTGAAGATGTGCTAAGCATCCTAGCACTTCCTTTGATCGGGCTAGTGCCAGAGGATAACCGCGTCGTCTCCTGCACCAATACAGGAGAGCCTGTTATCTACACCAATAGTCCTAGTGCCATCTGCTACAAAAACATCACCCAGAGGGTTCTTGGCAATGAAGTACCCTTCCAAAAAATGGAAAAAAAGAGCTTTCTTCAAAGGTTGTTCCAATGAGTTTCTTAGATTTTTTTCGACAAAAAAACTCAGCTAATGCAGCAAAAAACCGCCTTAGCATCATGCTTGCTCATGAAAGAAGCGTGAACATCCCCTATATGGAAGAGATGCAAAGAGAAATCTTGGAAGTTGTGAAAAAATATACCAAAAGCTCGCAAGTCCAAATCAAAACAAACTCCAATCAAAATATCAGCACACTTGAAGTAGAAGTCACACTAGGCTCATAATGCAGAGCCATTTTGATTATCACCCCCTCCCACAAATCCCAGAAAGCCTATCTGCACTCAAGCTGCAGCAGCTTTTTTATGTGGGCAGGCCAGAGCTCCTGCAATCCTCTCTAAAAATTGCCATTGTTGGCTCGAGGAATCCCAATCCCTATGCCAGAGCCTTTGTCACACAGCTTGCAAGCAAACTCACTCCCCATGCCACCATTATTAGCGGTGGGGCGCTTGGGATTGACATCATCGCACACAAAGCAGCACTCCCCCACACCATCATGATTTCACCAAGCAGCCTAGATCTCATCTATCCTGCTAGCAATCAGCACATCATCAAAGAAATTGCCGCGCGCGCTCTGATTTTGAGCGAATATGAAAAAAACACACCTCCTAGGCCCTATAGCTTTTTGCAACGCAATCGCATTGTGATTGGTCTAAGTGATATTGTCATCATCCCTCAAGCAGATCTAGGCAGTGGAAGCATGCAGAGTGCAAAAATGGCGCTAAAGCTAAAAAAACCCCTCTATGTCCTTCCCCATCGCATCAATGAAAGCCTTGGCACCAAATCCCTCCTTTCCCAAAATCAGGCAAGGCCAATCTATGATATTGAGGAATTTCTCAAAGAATGTGAAATTACACCAAATGCCAGAGATGAGATTTTGGAATTTTGCGCACAAGCTCCAGATTATGAAGTGGCACTGGAAAAATTTGGCAATAGGCTTTTGGAATATGAGCTAGATGGCAAGATTAGGCGCGAAAATGGCAAGGTGATTGCGCTGTGATGATCGCATGCGACATTGGTTTAAAACGCATCGGGATAGCAGGACTCATTGAGGGGATTATCCTGCCCATGGAGCCTATATTGCGAACAAATCGCAATCAAGCAGCAAGCGATCTCTCCAAGCTCCTCAAAGAAAAAAATGCTCACACCCTCATTGTGGGAATCCCGCAATCTGGCAATGCAGAAGACACCAAAAGGCGAATCATGTTTTTTGTCTCCTTGCTAGAGACCTCTGCAAAAATCCTCTATGTCAATGAGGACTGCACAAGCCTTGAGGCACGCCAGGATCTCTCTCATCTCAAAAAACAAAGGCGCCAAAATGCCCAAAAAAATGGGAGAATTGACTCTCTTGCAGCCTGCAAAATCCTGCAGCGCTATCTCCAAAAAAACCCATGATTTTGCACGCAAACCAAGCGCTAAATTTGAGTGCATAAATTCAAGCGACTTTAAATCCCACAAAATCCATTAAGACAATCCACAAAATGCGCATGCCCCGCCAAAATCATGCTTCTTGATTTTGGCTCTTGTAGATTTGCAAGAGGGCAAAATACAAAACAAGATAAATCACACAAAAGATAAGAGAAAATAGCATAAAATCGCGGGGTTCTTCTGCATAGCAAAGCACTGCAAGCACATAGAAGAGATAGACAAAAAGGATGGCAAATGCACTCATTGCATTCCTTCCCCAGATCTTATAAAGCAAGGAATGCAGATGCATGCCATCAGGCTGCATGGCCTTTTTGCCAGAGAGTTTTCTGCGAAAAATCGAAAACACCACCTCCCACACTGGATAAATCATCACACAGAGCCCAAACCACGTACTTACCCCATGGTTGCTCAAAACCCCAAGCAAAAACGCAATCAATGCGCCCAAAAAATATGCCCCACCATCGCCTAAAAAAATCTTGCCAAAGGGGAAATTGAGCACAAAAAATCCCAAAATCCCAAACCAAACAATCCATGCAACAGACGCCACCCACACCACTTCTTTGTCCAAGGCTACAAAGATAATCGCACCAAAGACAATCAAGGCAATGCCACTAGAGAGGCCATTGAGTCCATCAATGATGTTGAGCGCATTACTCACACCAACAATGCTAAACAAAGTGAAGAAAAAAGCCAAGAAGGCAGGCAGGATCATAATGGGGGAAAAATCAGAAATCAGCGCGCCACTATGCTTAAAGAGCAGCAAAATCCCAAGGATTTGGATTATGAGACGGGCTTTGGGCTTGAGACTGTCTAAAAGATCCTCAAGCAACCCAGCCAAAAACACCACAAAAAGCCCTAAAAACACAAAAAGAGAATCCCAAGAAAAAGGAATAAAAACAAAAAAACCACAGGCAAACGCGACAAAAATTCCAATACCACCAAGCCTTGAGATATTTTGACTATGGAGTTTTTGGGGTTTGTTTTGCTGGGCAGAATCAATCCCAATAAAACCCCTTTGGGCAGCAAAGATGCAGAGGATGCACACAAGAAATGCAATCACAAAAACCAAAAATCTCACCCATTCCCCCCATTCCCAAAAATGCGCATGCCCTCATTGCTAGAGATGGCGATTTGGCTGGGGATTTGATGGAATTTCTCTTCTTTGATGAGATTTTTAATCGCAGTATTGGCAGACAAAATCTCAAATTCGGCTCCTGTATCCTTGTTCCTCCTCTGTGCAATCACACCAATGAGACTTTCAGCAAGCTCGTTGCTTGCGCGCTTCCTATCCTCAAAGCCACTCAAAAAGCGCAAAAGCGCGCCAGTGGTATCCTTGCTATGCAAAGTAGCCAACACAAAATGCCCAGTGAGTGCGGCAAGGAGGGCGGATTGCATAGCAATTGGCTCGCGTAGCTCTCCGATAAAAATCACATCAGGACTTTGGCGCATCGCGCTCACAATCCCACTAGCAAAACTCCTAGTATCACGCCCCACCTCCCGAAAGGTGAAAAAACTCTGCTTATTTTGATGCTTGAATTCTACAGGTTCCTCGATACTCACGATATGCTTGTGAAAATGTGTATTGAAATAATCCAAAATCGCATTGGCAAGCGTGGTTTTGCCACTACCCGTGGCACCAGCGATGAGAAACAAACCTTTTTGATGCGCGATTTTAGGCTTGAGAAAATCAAAATGGGGATGATCAAAAACTGGCAGGATTTCTTTGGGCAAAATGCGAAAAAAAAGCGCTGGGCTGCCTTGGGATAAAAAAATATGCACGCGGAAAAAAAATCCTCCAAATTCCAGGGCCACATCTTGCTCGATGCCCTGATTTAGCAGATCTCTTTTGCTCTGACTTAGGAGGGAATGGATAAAAGAAGCGATGGCATCGCTATCTACATAACCTGCCTCATGCACCTCTTGGTGTACCTTGTAGAGGATTTTAGAATTTGCATAGACATAAATGTCACTCACCCCCCCTGTGAGAAATCCAAACAAATCAAGGATTTTTTGCATTGCTTCCCTCTTTTTTGATGATCTTATGCGTGAAATATCGCATTATATGGAAATTTCTGGGATTTTTGTGCAAAACGATGATTTCTACATCATAGACATCTGCTTTCTCAGAGATTTGATAACTTCCCTCAAATCCTTCAAAATCTAAGCCATCCTCTAGGCAGCTAGCTTTTTCTTTTTGTTTGATGCACTGGGCTGCAAGCTCATAGAGGCTCTTTGCAAAAAGTTCATTTTGAAAGCTGCCATAAAAATTGCTAATGACATCTTCTTGCAATCCCACACTCCGAGGCACCATCACGCTAACTCCAATAAAAATCATGAGCAAAATCACTCCATACCACAGCCCAAAGGCCCTCATGTCTGCTCCCCATAAAGCAGAATCGCATGCCCAATGCAAAGATATCGATCACATAACTCCATCCATAACCCCTCTTTTGTGCGCGAGATTTCTAGCCTCCTTACAAAAGATAATAGCAGCACATCATCTAGATAGAGATCCTCACCCCTTAGCTCTACTTGAACAAAATGCTCTTTTTGATAAAAATGCATGCTAGAGGCTGTGGTGATAATCTTTGTAGCATCCTCAAGATAACGCGAGATTTGCAAGAGGGCATTGATGAGCTGTAGGCTACTTTGGGCCTGCTGGTAAGAGAGAAATTCTTGCTTTTTGCTGCTTAGCGAAAGCTTGGTAGCTGCCACACTAATCACCCCCAAAATCACAACTGCCATCAAAAATTCCAGCAAAACAAAAGCGTGAATGCGCATTATTTGCATTCCCCTATCTCTAGATACATATAGGCAATGGGAGCGATGTTTTTGTGTAGTAATGCCTGACAGCTACGATTTTTTTTGGTCATAACCATGATGGATTGGGTGCTTAGATTTTGATGAGTTAGCATTTGTTTTTGTGCCTGAGAAATTTCTTTTAGATCTTTTTTGTTTTTTTGCAGAGCGGTGAGTTCGAGATTGAGATTCATGGATGCCTTGATTACAAAACCAATAAGCACCAGAGCCATCAAAAGCTCTATAGTGATGAATGCTTTATTTTTGCACAAGAAAATCCCGCTGTAAATATGCTTGTTCCCGCTTGCCATCTTTTTCAAAAGCAATTTGCAAGATGAGCTTATAGCGCCCCTCTTTTTTGGGAGCGAAGTCAAAAGATAATTGATGATCATCACCCTCAAAAAGCAAATCTGCCTTATCTTTGTAGTTTTTGTCATAGTAGCGAATCATATAAACGCCATAATGCAAAATCTTGGGCGCATTGGGCTTCTTTTTTAGGAATTCTAGCTGCAAGATGTTTTTTGTCCTTGGTTTTAGCACCAGGGGTTTTTGGATTTTTTCCTCGATTTTTTTGGCGCGCAGAAGGTAGGGCGGGATAAAATGATCTTTTTGTTCATTGGATTTTACAAGCACTTCATAACTCTCTGCAAAATGCCTGGTCGCTCCAAGAAAGAGATCAGGACTCTTTTCTATGGAGCTAGATTTTTGCAGATAAGAATTGTCGTTGATATTAGGCTGCACTAAGGAAATATAAACCAATGCCACCAAAAGCAATACACCTATGAAAATGATAATCAAAATTCCCAGTGGCCAATAATTTCTTTTCACTTTTTCCTCGCTTTGTAATAAACAAAAATCATCAAAACCACCAAAGAAATGAGCATAAGCTTCATCACAAAGGCCGAGATCCCCGCTAAAAACTCTTCATGTTTGTTGATGATATTCCCCTCAAGCACAACTCCCCTCGCGCTTGCAAATGCATCAGCAAAATGCGCATAGCCATTTAATGCAATAGCTAAGAGACGCTGCTTGTCCATTACATCTGATTTCTTCACGGGAAGAAATGGCACCATAAAATCCTGATACAGGGCATCCACCTTGACAACCCCCTGCAGATCCCCGCTCATCAAAAAATCAATCTTATGATCTTGTGGTGCAATAAAGATCACAAAATAGCTACCTTTGAGCAGAGCTGTTTGCTCTCTAGCAAAATCCTGTCTTTGGATTCTATCCACGCTTTTGCTATCCTTGATAAGCAGATAGAGAGAGATTCCTGTTTTTTGCAAGAGCTCTGAGCCAATTTTATCCACCACTCCCAACATCTTAGGATCTAGGGATGAGACATCCCCCAGTAGGAAGCCATGGGCAGACAAAAAGGAAGACAGGAGCAAAAATACAAAGAAAAGCTCCCTAACACATTTCATCACCTAGACCATAAACAAAAAGGAATTAGGAACAATCAAAAGAATCAAAGAAGTAGCAATCATTGCTACGATCAAAACTGCCAACAATTTCTCAAGTGCAGTGAATCTCATTTTTTCTCCTTTATGATTTTGTAATACTCTGCATTATTTTTGCTTTCCATTTTTACAAGATCTGTTTCAATGGTATAGGAATTGGTGGCTTGATCTTGCTGGGTCTTGATGCTTTTGTACCCCAAAAAAAACACCAATCCAAGCAGCACAGCCACGATAACAAAAAGCCCAAGAATTCCATTTATCCCGAATAATTTACCCATGTTTTTCTCCTTAATCATCAAGTGGTTGCAAAGAATTGATAAAAGCAGCAAGCGCCTCAATCTGTATATCATTGAATTTGGCGTATTCAAACGAAGGCATCCTGCCAATATGTCCCTTTTTGCCTTTTTTCAATACTTCTTTGAGGAATTCTGGGGTGCCGTATTTGGTCAAATCTGCAGCCAATCCAGCATTCCCCTTGCCATCTGGGCCATGACAAGAAGAACAAGTAGCACTATCCCAAAGCTGCTTGCCTTTTTCTACATCCAAATTTTCAAACTTGAGATGAGCATTGGAGATATGAGACATGACGAATTTGGATAAAATCTCAGAATCCTTAGCATCTAGCACAATGGGTGGCATCTCGCCAGCCATATAATTAAGCCCCACGCTTCCATGCTTCATGGTGTCTTCGATACCCTGATATTTTCCCCAGCGCGTGAGATTCTGCGCCTTGCCTCCCATGCCCTCAGCATCCACGCCATGGCACTGAGAACATTTCACCAAAAAAATCCCCTGCCCCATTTTGATCTTATCCTCGATAGAAAGGTTCTGCCACTTCTCTTCAAATTTTTTGTTATGCTCGCTCACTTCTTTATTGAATTCTCCAATCTGGGAATAGGCATTGAGCGGATAGCCAAAAAACACATACCAAGCCCCCCAGAGGATTAGTGCAATAAAACAAATCGCCCATCCTATAGGAAGATTATTGGTAAATTCAGAAATCCCATCCCATTTATGATTTGTCAACTCCCCTTCTGCTTTGCTATCGCGCATCTTCCTGATATAAAATGACGTAACAAAAATCGTTAAAATCAAAATTCCAATCGCAGCGATAAAAGCCATAAGATTTATATTATCACTTAACCAACCCATTTTTACTCCCTTTTATTTTATTCTTTCTTCAATCACTTGATCATCAAGCCTGTCTTTTAAAGCGAGATCGGCGTATTTTTCATAATCGCGACTTCCATTTTTTTGCTTTCTGTACATGCTGATGATATAGCCATAGAGAAAAATCACCAAGAAAATCGTAATAACCACATAAGAGATCCCTCGCCACATTTCTGTATCATTCATAGCTTCGCTCCCAATTTATTTCGTGACTCTCTTTCCTAGACTATTGAGATATGCAATCAATGCCACAATCTCTCTTACTTCACCCTTTTCAAAAGCAGCTTTGACTTTTTCATTTTTCATATCTTGCACGATTGCTGCTGCCTCTTGCATATATTGCTTTTTTGCCTCTTCAAGATCACCAAGTTTCACACCACCCTCTGTATCATAGGGCACGTTAAAGACTTTTTTCTGCGTCAATGCTTCTGCATAGGCAGTGTCAAAATCTACATCTTTTTTGTAGAGATGCTTGTATGCAGGCATAATGGATCCAGGTACTACACTATGAGGATCCCACATGTGATTGTTATGCCAATCTGTGCTCCTACTATCTCCAATCCTGTGGAGATCTGGGCCAGTGCGCTTAGAACCCCATAAGAATGGCCGATCATAGGCATATTCCCCACTCAAGCTATATGCACCATAGCGATCCACTTCTGATTGGAAGGGGCGAATCAATTGAGAATGGCAGTTATAGCATCCCTCTTTGATATACACCTGTCTACCCGCAGTTTCTAGCACTGTATAGGGGCGCAGCCCTTCAATAGGGCGCGCAGACTTGGTGAAATCAGGCAACACCTCTACAATCCCTGCTACAGAGAAAACCAACAAAAACGCTATCGTAAAAAAGAATGGATTTTTTTCTAACCAGCTAAACATTTATTCCTCCTTAAGCAGCCATGGGTGTGGCATAGTTTGGCTCGCTCTGAAGCTTTCTGCCAACTGTAATGGTCATGAAAATGTTGTAAATAAACATAATAAATCCCAGAAGATAGAGCACGCCACCTACGCCGCGGATCACATAATAAGGGTGCAGGCGAGTTACTGTATCAATAAACTGATAAGTGAGGTTCCCATACATATCTACATCTCTCCACATCATACCCTGGGTGATACCTGCAATCCACATACTTGAGAAATACAACACAATGCCAATCACCATGATCCAAAATTGCATCTCTACGATTTTTTTGGAATAGATCTCGCGATTGAAGATTCGAGGAGTCATGTGGTAGGAAGCAGCAATAATAGTAAATCCTACCCAACCCAAAGCAGCATCATGCACATGCCCAATAATCCAATCTGTAAAATGCGCAAGAGCATTGACAGATTTGATGGATTGAATGGGTCCTTCAAGTGTGGCTAGCATGTAGAATGTGGAAGCAAGCACTAGGAATTTGATAAGCGGAGATTCCTTGAGTTGATGCCATTGACCACGCATGGTAAGCAGCATATTAATCGCTGTACCCCAAGAGGGTAGAATCAATATGACAGAAAACACTGATGCTAGAGTCTGAATCCAATCTGGGACAGTGGAATAAATCAAATGATGCCCGCCAGCCCAAATATAGACAAACATCAAGCTCCAAAAAGAAAATAGGGTTAATTTATAAGAGAAAATTGGCTGACCAGATTCTTTGGGAAGGAAATAATAAATAATCCCAATAATCCCAGAGGTAAATACAAATGCCACAGCATTATGACCCCACCACCATTGCACCATCGCATCATTGCTCCCTGCATACATCGAAATAGAATGCCAAACACTTCCTAATTTTGCAACAAAGTAAGTGGGAACGGCGAGATTATTAAAGATAAAGAGCACAGAAATCGCAGCAAAGGTCGCGATAAAATACCACAGAGAAATATAAATGGTTTGCTCGCGGCGCACTCCCATGCTACCAAACATATTAATACCCCAAAGCACCCAAACAACCACCACCAACAAATCCAAAGGCCAAATGAGCTCTGCATATTCCTTGCTCTGTGTCAAACCCATAAACAGGCTCACCACCGCGAGAACTAGCAGCAAAATATAAGCCCAGAAATGCAAAAGGCCAATAAATTTTAAAAATGCGTGCTGATGATAGGTGATCTTTAAGACACGCTGACCCAAATAATACCATGCTGCCCAAATCCCACTTAATGTGAAACCATAAATAATCCCATTGGTGTGCAAAGGACGCAATCTCCCAAAAATTGCATATTCTCCTGCAAGATAATTCAGACTCGGAAATGCCAGTTGCAGCGCCAAAATAACGCCGATGAGCATGCCGATAAATCCAAACACAAGCGTGGAAAATAAAAACAATCTTGCTATGGAATAATCATATTCCATGACCATTTTCTCTTCTTGTTGCATAGATAATCTCCTTCATTTTTGTTTATTGCGAGCGTAATTGTAGTGTTATTTCTTTTAGCAAAAACTTAAAAAATGCGCTTTTGCAAAAAATTCATCTGCTCTTTTTTGAGCTTGCCCTGCTCCAAAAGCCAGGCGATTTTGGGGCGCAGTCTCTTGGGAATGCGCATGCTACGCGCCCATTCTCTGAAGGACCTATCCATGGACTTGGATACATTCCCAGAAGTCAAAAAAATCCATCCCTCATTGCTTGAGAGTAGATATTTTCCCGCAATGATTCCATCATAATTCTGCTTGAGGATTTCTTGGCGCTGGGGAGCACTTAGCACATAGCCCATTTTTTTTAGGATCTTATCAATGCAGTCTAGATTGCTCAAATCATTGGATTTTTTAAAATAAAAAATTTCGCTCACCTGTGAGATTTGGCGCAGATAGAGTCTCTCCTGCTCCTCTTGGAGATATCCTAGCGTCTTGGTAATCCCCTTGGCATGCTCTTGTATGAGGCTATTTGCATAATTTTTACGGATTTTGTTGCGCCATATCCTTGTATTCTCATTACTACTATCTTCAAAATACACTCTTTTGCGCACCATCTCTAAAATTTGGTCCTTGCTAATTTCTAGCAAAGGCCGCACAATAACATAACCCTCACGCTCCTCTCTGCGTCTAAATCCCAGCAGATTATTTAGCCCACTTCCCTTGCAAAGCTGCATGATAAACCACTCTAAGCGATCATTGAGATGATGGGCCAATAAAAGATTTTCATATCCTTCTTCTTTGATGATGCGCTCAAAAAAACCATATCGCTGCACCCTTGCCTGATGCTCAAAATCCCGCACAATTCCTAAAGCTTGATGAATAAATAAGCGTTTTTGATAGCATGCTGCAAGCTCTTTGGCATATGCCACCTCTTTTATGGATTGCTCCCGCAATCCATAATCCACAATCCCCATATCAAAATCTATCCCCTCTTCTAGTAGACAAAAAAACAATGCTGTAGAATCTGGCCCACCTGAAAATCCCAAAAGATTTTTCTTCCCCTCCAAATCCTGGAGGAAAATCACAATCTCTCTACCACCCTGCCAAAAATCATCCCATCCCTCACCTCTGTAATCTGGGCGAGATAATAGCCAGGGTCTAGAGCGAGCGTATCAAGCTCGCTGTCATTGATGAGGATCTCCCCATCCACTTCTGGAGCCCAGGGAAGTGCCCTTGCAGAATAAAAATACTCGCTAATAGCACTTTTGCCCTCTAGCAATACTTCATACTGCTTGCCAATCATAGAGTTTAAAATTCTCTTTTGTTGTTTTTTGAGGATTTGCTCGATTTTTTTGATGCGCTGATTGATGATTTTGGTGGGGATTTTTTCCTCCATCAAATCCGCTGCACTCCCCTCTTCTGAAGAAAAGGCAAAAACATTCAAGCGATCAAAAACAAAATCCTCCAAAAAAGAGCAGAGTTCTGCAAACTCCTCCTCGCTCTCTCCGGGATGCCCGATGATAATGGTACTACGCACAAAGCTATCAGGCACCGCACGCATAGCATGCAAAAGCTCGATGTGGCGCTCCTTGCTAACTCCTCGCTTCATTCTTTTGAGCATCTTTGCATGGATATGCTGGATGGGCATATCAAAATAATTCTGGAAGATTTTAGAATCCCTAATCACAGCAATCAAATGCGGGGTTGTAGTACTAGGATAGAGATAGAGCATGCGCGCAGATCTTGCAAGCCCCTGCTCTTCTATTGCGCCAATAAGCTGCACCAAGCCATCCTTCACTCCATGATCGCGCAAATACGAGCTAGAATCCTGCGCAATGAAGGTAAAATCCTGATACCCCCTTTGGCTTAGATTTTGGATCTCTTTGAGTACGGATTCTATGCTGCGAGATTTTAGTTTGCCCTTGAAGCTTGGGATGGAGCAAAAACTACAAGCCTGATTGCAGCCTTCTGAGATTTTGATATAGGCATGGATCCTTGAGCCTGTGATGATGCGCTCTTTTTTCTCATCTGCCAAAAACACGCGATCTGAGCTTATCCCGCGCCTTTGCTCAATCATCTCATCAATCCTATCATAATCCCCCACCCCAGTGATGATATCAATCTCTGGGATCTGCTCTCTTAGCTCTTTTTGGTAGCGCTGGGTGAGGCAGCCACTTGCCACAATCAATGCGCCTTCTTTTTTTTCCTGCGCCATCTTTAAGATCATGCCAATGCTCTCTTCTTTGGCAGATTGGATGAAGCCGCAAGTATTAATGATAATCACATCTGCACTGCTGGGGTCATCGATGATTTTGTATTCTTTGAGCACACCTAGCATCACCTCAGAATCCACGAGATTTTTTGTGCAGCCCAGCGACACAAGATGCAGAGTCTTCATGCAGGATCCTCAAGCATATCCACTTCCCAAAAGAAATTCACCCATTCTGTGGGCTCGCGAAGGGAAAAATCCGCATGGACCTTAGCCCCTGGCTTTTGGAAAATCACTGCGGTTTTGAAATCCGCTTCTGGGAAATTTAAGCGCAGCTTTTGTGCCACCGCGCTTAGACTCTCGCCGCTATCTACAATCTCATCAAGAATCAAGATTTTTTTATGCTCTTTTTTGATGGAGGGCATATTTTCGATAATGAGGGAACTCTGTACGTTAGTATCACTATAAGAAATGGCATTAAGGGTATAGACTGCACGAATATTCCATGCAAGTCCTAGCATATGGCTCATTGTCATCCCACCTCTAGCGATGCATACAAGTGCATCAGGGATGCCTATTTTGTGCTGGACTCTATTGCGAAGCTCTTTTAAATCTTTTAAAAAATCCTGATATGAATAATACATTTACAATCCTTGAGTTCTAAAATGCCAATTATAGCATTTCGCATTAAAAATCCACGCTCAAAGATGCATAATAACGCCGCCCCTCACGGATATAGTTGTAGTTGTTGTAGTACACTCCATTGGACAATACAAAGTCCACAAAATTATGATTTAGCAAATTATAGATTCCAAAATTTAGTTTTAAATTTTTCTTGATCCTATAGCTACCTCCAACATGCAGCAAAAAATAAGTCTTGTAATATTTGCTAAGACCAGGATTTTTTCTCAAAAATTCATCAAGCAGCGCGAGTGTGTTCACATTTCTTCCCACATCAGTTCGAAGCTGTTTTGCCCTCAATTCCCCCCGCAAATAAAACGCCAGGCCAAAGGGGAGATTATAATTCATCGCGCCATTAAAAGAATGCAGAGGAATTCCCGTGAGTGGCAGGCCCTTTGCCTTGCCTGAGGTCTGCTCTGTGTGATTGTAAGTGTAGGAAGTCACAAAATCCACATCCCCATATCCGATGCTAAGAGGCCTTAGGCCAAGATATGTCTCTGCCCCATAGGAGATGGCAGTATCCGCATTGACAAAATACGTACAATTTCTGCCATTTTGCGACACACAGACTCCACCCCCTGGCACTGGGACCTGCTTGCCATTTGGCACACTGGCTCCCTGGATTTTATTACTAAACTGAATAAAAAAGCCAGTCACGCCAAGCTCAATAATTTTATTTTCATAAGAGAGGCTTACTTCATAATTTGTAGAAGTCTCTGGCTTTAGGCTTGGATTTCCATATGTGGGGACTGTTCCTTGTGCAGTGAGTCCATTGATTCCGCTAACAAGGTCTGTGACCGTTGGAGTTTTATAACCAGTAGAAATCCCACCTTTTAAAATCAAGCTATTGCCACCGCCTCCTTTTTTGCCCTCTAAAATATTATAAACAACATAGCCCCTTGGCGAGACATGAAAGCCAAAGCTTGAGTTATACTCCCCACGCATGCCAAGCTGCAAAATTAAATTTTCTCGCAAAAATGTCTCATTCTCAGCAAAGAGCGCAACATTGTGATAATACATGAAGGGCTGCTTCACCACAACCCTATCCATGAGAGAAGAAAACCAATATCTTGCCCCAAGTGTTGTGATATTTGCATGCGAGATATAAAAAACATTTTTATTGTCAATCAAGATATCCTGACCCAAAAGCACTCGGTTTTGGCCCACCAGTGGGCTTCCCTTGGGCACGGCAGAGACTGTGACCACCCTTCCATCATTGCGTGTGGAGAGATATTGTATGCTTGTATCAGTTTGGAAATTTTCATATTTCCCCTGATGGGAAAAGATGACATTATTTCTCAAAAAGAAGATGTTTTTCTTGTATCCGCCGACATTTCCCACCGTTCCTAAAAGGCTTTGGGAGTTGTTATACCACTGCAGTGCATTATCATAATCTAGATAAAAATAATTCTTGGAATCTGCCTGATATGCAAGCCTAAAGCCAAGATTTGAGTTATTACTCTCACTAAGCCCCACAATATTTCCTCGAGTTACTTGAGTATCCTGCCCACTTGTGGTGGGGATGATTTTTAGATCAGCAGTTGGTACCTTCATACGATATTGATCGCGAATTCGAAGCGATAGGGTCCACCTTTTGGCCGAGTCAAGAGGCCCTCCCATCCACAAAGACGCTCCATATAAATTCCCAAATGCCCGATTTTCCTGAAATACGCTATCAAGCATAAAACTCCCACTCCAAGAATCTAGCTGCTTTTTCATAATGATATTCACAATCCCACCAATTGCATCACTTCCATAGAGCGTGGAAGCTGGCCCGCGAATTACCTCAATACGATCTAGTGCTGCAAGTGGGGGCATGAAGCTTGCAAAAACCTCTGTGAAGCCATTGGGAAATCCAGCACTGCTGGTGTTTTGACGCTTGCCATCTAGGAGGATGAGCGTGTAGTTTGATGGCATCCCACGAATGGAAATACTATAATCCCCTATTTTCCCAATACCCTGCTCGATAGAGACACCAGGCACAAGCGCGACCGCCTCACCCAAGTCCCTCACAGGCTTATTTTTTAGCTCCTCACTATCAACCACAGAAACAGATGCAGGGGTTTCTTTGAGCGCTTGTTTGTATCCAGAGGCTGAGGTCACGATTCTATCGAGATTTAGAGATTTTACTTCATCAGAAATAGAGAGCGAGAGCCCAGCTATGCCAAATAAAAAAATTCTTATCTTCTTCATAATGACTCCTCATAATATAAATTATTTGTGATAATTATTATCATTAATATTTGAAGATTCTGCGAAATTTTAAACAAGGGCAGCGTTTTCATTAAGAGATATCTTTATGCTAAAATGCCTGGCAAAAAATCCATGGGAATTTGAAACAAAAAGGGCAAGCATGAAAATCTATGATAGCAAGAGCAAGCAAAAAGTCCCCCTAGTGCCGATCAAAGAAAAAGAAGTTAGGATCTATGTCTGCGGCCCCACCGTATATGATGATGCGCATTTAGGACATGCTAGGAGCTCCATTGTGTTTGATCTTTTGCGGCGCACCCTCAATCTCAGTGGCTACAAGACCACGCTGGTGAAGAATTTCACAGACATAGATGACAAAATCATCCACAAATCCCTAAACCATCAAATTCCCCTAGAAGAAGTCACACAAACCTACATCCATTCCTATATCCATGACATGGATAGGCTCAATGTCCTACCCCCTGACATCCATCCCAAGGCCACTCAGAGCCTAGGTGCCATCATTTCCTTTGTGGAGAGATTACTTCATAGAGGCCATGCCTATCAAAGCGAAAATGGAGATGTGTATCTGGATGTCAAAAAAGATCCTTTATATGGGAGCTTGAGCCAGAGGGGGGTGGATGATGAAAATCAAAGCCGCATCCAAGAAAACAAAGAAAAAAAAGACCCTAGAGACTTTGTGCTATGGAAGACCTACAAGGGAGAGGATGACATCGGCTATGAAAGTCCCTTTGGCTTTGGGCGGCCTGGATGGCATATTGAATGCTCTGCCATGATTGATGAACATCTTGCCTACAAAGATGAGGATTTTTGCATCGATATTCATGGCGGAGGGGCGGATCTACTCTTCCCCCATCACGAAAATGAAGCCTCCCAAACCCGTTGCGCATATGATAGCGAGCTAGCAAAATACTGGATGCATAATGAAATGGTGCATATCAATGGCGAAAAAATGAGCAAAAGCCTGGGAAATAGCTTTTTTGTCAAGGACGCACTGAAATTCCATGATGGAGAAATCCTGCGCAACTATCTGCTCACCACGCATTATCGCGCCATCTTGCATTTCAATGAAGAAGATCTCTTGATGAGCAAAAAGCGCCTAGATAAAATCTATCGCCTCAAAAAGCGCGCATTACCAGTGCAGGGAGTGAGGGATAAGGATTTTGAAGCGCGCCTCTTGCATCCCATGCAAGATGATCTCAACATCTCTCAAACCCTCAGCGTCTTAGATGAATTTCTCGCTCACGCCAATCAAAGCCTAGACCAAAACCCAAAAGACAAGGCCCTGCATGCAAACATCATCAGCAATCTTGCTTTTATCGAAGCTCTGCTAGGGATCGGAGGCAAGGATGGCAAGGTATATTTCCAGCTGGGAGTGAGTGAGGAAAAAGTAAAATGGATTGAAGAAAAAATCCATGAGCGAAAAAATGCCAAAAAAGAGAAAAACTATGTCCTAGCTGATGAGATCCGCCAAGAACTCCATGAAGAAGGCATAGCCATCATGGATACAGCGGAGGGCACAGTCTGGGAAAACACCGCAAAATCCTAAATTGAGTGCGTTTGATGGGTGTTTTTGTGACTCTTTCATGCCGCGCTTAGGCGCATTTGTGATTTTGAAGGGGGCTTTGGGCGCTTTTGTATAGGCGTGATTTTGGGATGCACAATTTCTTTTTGCACCCCTTTGCTTGGGTGTTTAATTCCCGCGCGGGAATTTTTGCCCCGCGCCATAGTTATTTTTCTGTGGGAGTTTTACAGATCTCTTTTGGCTGCCTTAGCTGCGTAAGCGCCTTTGATATGCCAGAAGATCTTTGATAGAAACAAGCATTTTCATTCCTTAGAAACGTGATTGCCCCCAGGGCGATTTAAATCTTTCCCATATCTCAGAAATGTGATGCCTCTAGCACAGTCAAAACCCGCCAAATTTAAACACAATCCAAAGCCCCATAAGCCAAAGCACTTGATTCAAATAAGCAAAATCCTCACATCACCCCCCAAAAGCTCAAATCATTCCAAATAGCAGATTTAATTCAAATAACCCAATTCTTTGAGGGCATTTGCCATGCGGGCCAAAATCACCCCCGCCTTCCCGCCGGCTTCTCCATGCTCGATAAAAACCGTGATGGCATACTTGGGTTTTTTATAAGGGACATAGCCCGTGATCCATGCATGTGAGCGGTGGTAATAGGGCATGTCACTTTCCTTGATGCGCACCTTGATATTTTGGGGGATGGAGACCACCTGCGCAGTGCCAGTTTTGCACGCCAATGGCATGAGAGCGCTTTGGGTGCCTTTGTGCGCTGTCCCTCTCTCAGAGCTGCAGGCCTGATACATCCCCTCTTGAATGAAGCGCAGTTTGGATTTTTGGAAGTCATTGAAGACATTTTTGCTAGTAAAATCACTTTCCTTGTCTTGGAAGATTTTGGCAAAATGCGGAGTGGGCAGCTCTCCTCCAGCAATGAGGGCTGTGTAGCGCACAATCTGCATGGGCGTGACAAGAAAGGACCCTTGGCCAATGGAGGTGATGACCGTATCGCCAAGATACCAGGGCTGGCCTTTGGACATCTTCCATTCTGGGCTTGGCAAGATCCCGACAAATTCATTGGGCAAATCCACCCCTGTTTTTTCTCCAAATCCCATGATGGAAAGCGTGTTTGCGATGTTTGTCATGCCTGCTTGCTGGGAAAGCTTATAAAAATACACATCCACTGATTCTCTAAGAGCCTTAATCACATCGGTTTTGCCATGTCCATCAGATTTCCAATCTCGAAATCTCCTGCCACCAAGCTCAATATAACCTGGTGCATCAATAAGAGTGTGTTCATTGATGCCCGCATGCTCCAAAAGTGCTAGGGCCATCCCCATCTTAATGACAGAGCCTGGGGCATACAATCCATTAATAAGCTTGTTTAGCAGGGGATTACTTAGATCTTCTTGCAGGGAATTCCATTTAGCATAGCTAATCCCGCCTACAAAATCATTGAGATCATATTCAGGATAACTCCCTGCCACAAGTAGCTCGCCGCTTTCTATATTCATCACAAGCACCGCACCATTCTTGCCACTAAAGGCCTCATCTGCGATTTTTTGGAGGCGCATGTCAAGTGTGGTAGTGAGATCATTGCGATTCACGCTATCATTTTCATAGCGTACAGAAATCATACGATTGTGCGAATCCACAATGACGATGCGCTCTCCAATCCTGCCCTGCAAAAAAGTATTATACTTGCGCTCAAGGCCTGTTTTTCCCACGATGCCCGTGTATTTACTCACCATATTTTTGCTGATATCACCCTCATCACTAGCCCCCACATAGCCAATCACATGAGA
Organism: Helicobacter mustelae; assembly: GCF_900476215.1. Taxonomy (NCBI): domain Bacteria; kingdom Pseudomonadati; phylum Campylobacterota; class Epsilonproteobacteria; order Campylobacterales; family Helicobacteraceae; genus Helicobacter; species Helicobacter mustelae. The sequence continues at coordinate 1,267,686 of NZ_LS483446.1, forward strand.
TGCACTGCTAGCATAGGGATAATAACGCTTGCTTGCAGGCTCAATAAAGATTTTGCTATTTTGCACAAGGAAGGGATATTTTTTTTGCATCAGATTATAATCCACAAATTTCACCACCTTAATAGGAATGTGATTGTAGGCAGATTTTTCTTTGTTGTAGATTTTGGTGATTTCAGAGGCATTGAGGCTAGGGAGATATTTTTGCAAAAAATCAATCTGCCCCTCAAGCTGGGTAGGACTTAGATGAGGGTCTAGTGCGATGGAAAACCCCATCTGATTCATGGCCACCAATGCTCCATTGCGATCTTTGATTAGGCCGCGAAAGGGCACATCAATATCCTTGCGGGTGATGTTTTTTTGCGCGAGCTGGGTGTAGTATTGGTTGGACTGGATGCTGATGGCAAAAATGCGCATAAGCAGCACCATCCAGACTGCCACAAAGCCAATGACAATAATCTTGATGCGAAAATTCATCTTTTCCATAATATAATCACGCTTTCGGCGAAAAAATACCAAAAAATGACAAAATCAATACTAATGGGTCGATGACCACTGAGCACAGAAAAAGCCTGCAAAAAGAAAAAATAAAAAACATAGGGCAAAAACACATAAATGAGATTGAAAAAATACCCCTCTTCATGCAAAACCAGCTTCAATCGATGGACCAAATAAAACAAAAAAACAAAAAGCAAAAACAAAACACCAAGAAGGCTGGATTTTTCTACTTCAAAAAATAAAGTACATACAAATACACAAAAAAGGCCGATAAGATTTCTTTGCCTGGTATCTTGGATATATTTGGCAAATAGCACTCCAAGCAGGGGGGGCAGAATGGTATCAATGCTACTAAGCGTGATATAAAACACATAAAACAACAAAAAGGCAAGATTTTTTAGCAGGTTTTTAATAATGCTATTTCGTGACATGTGGGAAAATGTTTGCATGCTACACAGTCCATCCAGATTTTTTGATAGGGGATTTTTTCCTTGGCGATTTCTTCAAATCCCATTCTTTTAAAGAGATTGGGACGATAGGTCAAGACCAAAAAATCTTGAATCCCAAGGCTTTTCCCCTCTGCGATATTTCTTGCCACAAGTCCTTGTGCGATGCCTTGATTGCGATAATCTTGTGCTACAACAAGACTTCGAATCTCTGCAAGGCGCGGGGTGTAGATATGCAGCGCGCAAAAGCCAATGATTTTGTCATTATCTAGCGCTAGATAATAAGAGCGGATATTCTGTGCCATCTCTTCTGGGGATCTTGGCAAAATCAAACCCTGCTTGACCTCATCGCCGACTAGGTCTTGCATCTCTTGCAAATGAGATAAGAGTGGCTTTTTATAGATGATATTCATAATCAAAAACCCTCTTAAAGATTTCTTGCATCACCCTCTCTCTGCCACCTTGACTAGAGCGAAGCAGGGTAGAATCTGTGCTCATCAATAAGCCCCTTTGAGCTAGTCTTGTGCGCTCATTGGCATTGAGCTTGTCGCATTTGGTATAGATTTTTAGCACGCTCTGATCCCCGCGGCATCTCTGCTCTAGGATCTGGGAGACAGACTCATCGATGGGCAAATCCACATGACGACCATCAATGAGATGGAGAAAAAGCTTGATGGAGCTTCGATATTGCAAAAAATCCCATAGATTTTTTTCCCATTCCCTTTTGAGATCCTTGCAGACCTTGGCATAGCCAAATCCAGGCAAATCCACAAAACGAAAAAAAAACTCCCGCCCCTCATGCTCGCATCGCATCAAAAAAAAATTAATCAACTGCGTCTTTCCGGGTGTGGAGGAGCATTTAGCAAGTTTTGCATGATTTGCCATGAGATTGATAAAGGTGCTTTTGCCCACATTGCTGCGCCCCAAAAATGCGATCTCTGCAAGATCCTCTGGCGGGCAATCCTGGAGCTTTTTTGCGGAGGTAAGAAATGTTGCTTGCTTGATTTTTATCACGGCTTTTTGCCACTATCTTGTTTATTTTTTTGCAGCTCATCAAGATCAAAAACCAACTTGGCTGGCTTATTTTTGCTCCCCACTACATTCATAGAGCCGCTTTGATTATTGATCTTTATCTCATCCCCAGCTATACTGCTTTCCTTGCCCTCTTCTCTGGCCTTGGCGTTGCCGATGAGATGATACTCTTGGCTTTGGGCATTGTAGCGCAGGGAATTTGCCCTACCCCTAATCTTCCTGCCATCAGGAGTGGTGATGAAAAAATCCACATCCCCCTGCGCAAAAACCTCTTTGAGCTTATTGTCTTTGGTGGTGTAAATAGTGACCTTTTGGGCCTTGAGATGATCCTGACCCTTTTTCACATCCACATTCCCCTCTACCACACTAATCCCCTTTTGATTGTCTGCCATGAAATGATCAGCCACCACTTCTAGCTTCTCTGCAGCCACGCAAGAAAGCAGGGACAGAAAAATTCCTATCAACCTCTTCATGTTTATCTTTTCTCTTCTAGATGGATCTTTGCTCTGATGTTTTGAGCCAAAAGCTTTTCATTTTTCTTATCAAAAACAATATCCCTACCCCGCACGACACCCTGAGAATCGCGCAGCAAGAAATCCCCCTTGCCATGAAACACCTCTGTTTTGGCATTCAAAACCCCTTTGGCAGAAAAAAATGAAATTCCATCGCTACGCTTATAATCCACTCCATTATCAAAGCTATAGACATCTTGCTTACGGATGATATGCTTTGCTGCAAGATCCTCAAAAAGCCCCTTTTCTAGACTGCGGGAAATGGATACATTATTAAAGCTCTCATGATCCTTATACTGGGTACCCTGCTCACCCATGATGATGGCATCAGTGATATCTTTTTTGATCTGATACATCTTAAAACCCTTCACTTCAATCTTTGCGATGTCTACATTATCGGTGTCCATAAACACATCTCCACGCGGATCAAAAGAAAGTAGAGCAATGATGACAAGCAACAAAATCCCCACAAAAAACAGCGAAATGGAATTATTTTTTAAAAAACTCAAGCACCTTATCCTCTAAATTTTCCTGCACAATCAGCCAATCAATCATCTCGCGCACCGCGCCGCTGCCACCCTCTCTAGATAAGATTTTGTGCGCATGCTTTTTGAGGATCTCAGAGGCATTAGCAGGCACAAAACAAAATCCGCAAGCAAGAAACATGGGCAAATCATTCAAATCATCTCCCATGCAAGCAATCTGCTCTTTTTTGAGCTGGTATTTTTGCTGCAGGGATGCAACTACATTGCGCTTATCTTCCACCCCCAAGTGGCACTCCTGGATGCCAAGCTCCCTAGCACGCTGCTCCACAGCCCTACTCTCCCTCCCAGAGATCAAAGCTACTTGGCGCCCGAGCTTAAGCCAGCAAGCAATGCCAAGTCCATCTTTGACACAAAATGCCTTGCTCTCTTTGTTATCATTCCCATAGTAGAGCCTCCCATCTGTGAGGGTGCCATCCACATCCAAGCAGATCATTGTAATCATAGCGCACCTTTTGTACTGGGGATGAGGATGCGCTCATTTTTGCTCATCGCTCTGCGCAAAGCCAGGGCAAATGCCTTGAATCCTGCCTCGATGATGTGATGGAGATTGTGTCCACGCTTGAGAGCGAGATGCATGCTGATACGGCTCTGCATGGCCAACGCACGGAAAAACTCCTCAATAAGCTCGACATTAAAATCCCTGATATTCCCCTGCAGGATTTGCTCGCCTAGATTTTTGCGTGCAAGATCAAAATGCAAAAATGCTCGATTGCTCAAATCCAGATCACATTCCACACAGGCCTCATCCATCACCACGCTAGCATTACCAAAGCGCTCCACCCCGCTCAAAGGGTACAGGCATTCCCCAAGCAATGTACCAATAACAATCCCACAATCCTCTATGCTATGATGATAATCCACCCCAAGATCGCCGATACATTGCAATTCCAGATCCATTAAAGAATGCTTAGCTAAGGCCTCAAGCATATGATCAAAAAATGCAATATCTGTAGCAATGCGCGCTTGACCGCTGCCATAGATCCTAAGCCCTGCTTTGATTTTTGTCTCTTTTGTGTTGCGCTCTAAATACTTCATTTATTCCCTTATTATGATTGGATTTTCCAATCCATTGCTCAAACCAAAATCCATGGCCTCATCCTCACTCTTGAAACCTCGCACAAACACGCGGTAAAGTCCGCTATCAAGTCTGGCATCAGCTTGATAGTTTTTGGAATTTCCTAGCAGCTTTGCATAATGCTCTTGGGTCTGCTTTGCACCGCTTTCCTTGCGAAATACCCCCACTTGCAACGCAAAAAGCCCGCCTTCAACGGTTTCCTTGCTATCCCCAACCTTAAATTCTTTCTCCAGCGTGCTAGAGGATTTTTTCAAATCTTTTTGGAAGTTTTTCTCATAATTCTTAGCCACCAGCCCACCAAAGCCAATGACCTCTAGGCGCACCTGCGCAGTGCCTTTGTTGACCATGCCAATATCATGTGCTGCTGCATTGCTCAAATCAATAATCCTGCCATCCACAAAGGGGCCGCGATCATTGATTCTAACAATGGTGATTTTACCATTTTCTTTATTGTAAACCTTGACAATTGTATTCATGGGCAGGGTTTTGCTTGCGGCCGTATGTGCATACATATTGTAAGTTTCCCCATTGGAGGTTTTTTTTTCATGGAAATTAGGACCATACCAGCTAGCGATTCCATCAAAGATATCTCCTACATCCACACGACTGGGATAATACCATCTGCCAGCGATTTTGTAAGGCATCATGGTGGCGCGCTGGATTGCTGGGGATTCCCTCATGCCCACCATCATCGAAGAATTTTTCTCAAACATCTCAACAGGAATATTTCCACCCCCAAAGCTAGCGCTATAATCCCCATAGGACTGATTGGCAAAATTTGCAGTATAGCCCTTTTTCTTCCACTCCTTATAATCCTCAAAATCACTAAAAGCCCCCACCCCACCTTTGTAAGAACTTTGTGGCGCACAACCTAGAAAAAAAACCATCCCCACAAAAATCCACAAAGCAGATTTTTTCACTAGAGCCCCTTATTGGCAAGCTTTTTATATTCTTCTCTCACAACAGGGATGATAATTTTTTGATTTACCTTCAAAAAGACTTTTTCCATTTGGTTGGCAAGCTTAATTTCTTGCACACTGACTTTGTATTTTTTGCTAAGTCGATTTAATGTATCGCCCTTTTTGATTTTGTGCAACACAAAGATGCGATTGGGATTTTCATCAGGCGTATAGGCCTGCTTGAAATAAGAAAGCTTCTCATAGGGGATGTAGACGGTATAATCTCCCTTGCCTGGGGGAAGAAAGTTGTAGCGAAATTGGCGATTGTATTTTTTTAGCTCAAGGAGTGACATATCTAGCTGGCTGGCGATGTATTCTAGCATCGTTCCAGATTTGATCTGCACACCCACAATGCTATCTGCTGCACCGCGATTGAGTAGGTATTTCTTATCGCTATTTTGCAGGCGCTCATAATTATTAAATGCCAAAGACATCTCCAAAATCATGCGGATGTACTCGCGCGTCTCCCTGGGGAGGTATTTTTTTTCTTCGCTAAGCAGTGTCTCAATGTCTGTGGTCCCTGCTTTTTTAATCGCCTTTCGCAGATTACCGATGCCACAATTATATGCCATCGCTGCCAAATACCACTCGCCCGTATTTTTGTAAAGATAGCGCAAATACCTTGCCGCAGCCTGGGTGCTCTTGATGGGATCGCGACGCTCATCTAGATAGTCATTGATCTCTAAGCCCAAGATCTTGGCAGTCTTTGGCATGATCTGCCAGATTCCTGCGGCCTTTTTAGAGCTATATGCGCGCAAGGAAAATCCAGATTCTGCCATTGCTAGAAATAAAAATTCTTGGGGAATTCCTGATTCAACCATGATGGAGCGCAACACAGGGATGAACTCATAACCATTGTCAAATTGTTCCAGAAAAAAATCCCACTTGGTATGCAGGCGATTAGAGGTAGAAAAACTCTTCTCCTGCAACTTGGTTAGATACGCTCCACTCACACCAAAAGAATTGAGCACTCCCTCGCTATAGCGATCATAGCTGATGCGATTAAAATCCGCAAAAACCCCGCTAGATGCTAGGCAGAATAAAACAAAGATTCTTGAAAATTTCCTCATAGAACTCCTTGAAATGAAGCCAGCATTTTAACGGTTTTTTGCTAACTAGGAACCAAGGCCAAAAATTCTTTGTGCATTTTGCGTGCTAATTTGCTCTAGCTCTGCAAGACAAATGCCCCTCACTTCTGCGATTTTTTGGGCGATAATGGGGATGAGAGAAGGCTCGTTGCGCTTGCCTCTAAATGGTACTGGAGCCAGATAGGGTGCATCTGTTTCTAACAAAATCCTATCTTCTGGGATCTTTGGCAGCACTGCAGTGATTTTCTTGGCATTTCCAAAGGTGCAAATCCCCCCAATGCCATAATAAAAATTCTTGCTAAGATTTAGCAAAATCTCATCGGCATTGTAGCAATGCAGCACCCCACGCGCATCCTCATACTCCCTCAAAATCTCATACACATCCTCGCTTGCCTCGCGAACATGCAAAATCAAGGGCTTATCTAGCTCTAATGCAAGCTTTATGTGTGCACAAAAAAGCTCTTTTTGTGCATTTTTATAAGCCTCTACCCCCTCTTCTGGCACTCGGAAATAATCCAGCCCGCATTCTCCAATAGCTAGACATTTGGGATGCTTGGCATATCCTATGAGATCCCCTAGCTCCCCTTTGTTTATGTCGCAGGGATGAATGCCCACTGCAAAAAATACACAATCATATCGCTCTGAGAGCGCCAAGGCTTGGGGCAGCTCTAGGGGATTGGCCCCTGGGATGAGGAAGCGCTCCACCCCCTTACTCCTAGCCCTAGCAATCACCTCATCCACATCAGGCACAAAGCACACATCATTGAGGTGGCAATGCGTATCCACAAACATATCTCTTCTCTCCTTTCTTGCTTAAAAGCCCTCTTATCTACGCCCTCTGATATTAGCCCCAGATTTCTTCGTAGAGGAAATCCCTAAAGCCAAGGGGTTTAATTTTCTTTATTTTGGTTAAAATGCCCAGCAATTGTAACAGAAGAGTAAGAATGTTTAATGGACTCATCCAAGAGATTGCTAAAGTCAAGGAATTCAAAAATAACATCCTCAAATTAGAAGCAGCCCATCAGCCAGGAATTGGGGATTCCATCGCAGTAAATGGGGTGTGCCTCACTGTCATAGAATGCTTTGAAAAAGGCTTTGCATTAGAACTTAGCGCGCATACCCAAAAGACAATCGCGCTAGAAAATTACCAAAAACAAGTGCATATCGAGCCAGCGCTAAGCCTGCATACAAGGATTGATGGGCATCTTGTGCAGGGGCATGTTGATGGGGTGGGAAGCATCAAAAAAATCACCAAAAAAGCCAATCAAATAGAGATGCAAATTAAGGCCCCAAAAGAAATCCTAGCCCTTTGCATTCCCAAGGGATCCATTTGCATCGATGGGGTGAGCCTCACCATCGCGGGGATTTCAGAGGATTTTTTTGAACTTGTCCTCATCCCTCACACCTTCTCCCAGACACTTTTTCATACCTACAAAATAGGAAGGCGCGTGAACATAGAAACCGATATGATTGTGCGCAGTATTGCCACGCTTATGCAAGGCAAGACAAAGACCACAACCTGGGATGCCCTAGATTCGTTTTTGCTAAGTTACTAGCCATGAAAAAAGCTGCTGCACTCGCCTATGCCCCCTATCAAAATTCCGCTCCCAAGGTCGTGGCCTCAGGCAAGGGAACCATCGCAGAGCAAATCATCCAAAAAGCCAGAGAATATGATGTGCCACTATTTAGTAATACAGCATTGGTAGATTCCCTCATTGGCATAGAGATTGATAGCCAAATCCCTCCAGAACTCTATCAGGGCGTGGTAGAGGTATTTATCTGGCTGGAGCATTGCGAGAAAAAAGCTCAAGCAAGCCATAATCCCTGATGGAGCCACTGGGTTTTTGAGGGAGAGTGTTTTAGCGCAGGGAGCTTGGTGGATTCCTCTGCCTTGACCCAAGCAAATCCCAGCACAAGCGCAACAAATCAAGTAGAGAGTTTTTGGAGGAAGGGGAGGTTTTTTTGGATGAGCGGGGAGGCTTTTTGGAGGAAATGCGAGCCCGTGACTAGGATCGAAAAAATATAAATGAGTGTCAATATGACCTTATGAGATTTTGATGAGATTTTTTGGATGAGATGAATCCCGATGCTCACTCCCACCATGGCACTGATGCCAACGACCATCCCAATATGCAAAACCTCCTCATCAATCACGCCATGGCGGAAAAAAGAAATCGCTCCAGAAACAGAAGAACAAATGATAAAAAACAAAGACAATACGCTAATTTTTTTGGCATCAAATCCTAGAAAATACATCAAAATCGGAATCAAAATCAGCCCTCCGCCAATGCCAAGAGAAATGGCAAAGACCCCAGTGAATGCCCCTGCAAAAATCATCACACTGGCATAGCGAAGTTTTTGATCGCGGAATTCTGTTTCTTTGAGCTTGTGACTGGATTTTTTTGTGAGGAATTTATAAAGGGAGATACACATCAAACACAAAAAAATAAAAGTCAGTAAGACTTCGCTCAAAACCTGCAGCACCAAGCCGCTAAAACTCGCACCAATCATGCCCCCAATGCCCAAAAAAATACCATCACGCAGAGAAAATAGGCGTTTTTTGTAGTTGATAATAGACCCAAAAGTAGAGGCAAAAATCATCTGAAATACAGAAATTGCCACAGCATGATGCATGCTAAAACCAAGGCTCGTCATCACCGGCACAATCACCGTCCCACCCCCCAATCCAAAAAGCCCAGAAGTGATTCCAGAAAACACCCCCACAAGCATGTACAAAAAATCCATATTTCCTCGCTTCCTGGTATAAAAAACGCGCGAGATGTACTATAGTGATTGTTTTTGAATGGATGGCATAATTTGCTACAATTGCACAAAAATTCTTGGATCAAGATGCAAAAAAGTATTCGCATAATTGGCGTGGTTTTACGGCCCAATACCCCCCATATCATCGATTTGTTTTCCCAAATCCAAAAAGCCTTTGAAAAAGAGGGGATAAAGGTACTGCTAGAGCGTACAGAGATTAGCAAAAATGTCGCTTCGCTGCCATTTTCTGAGATGGTGAAGCAAGTGGATGCAATGTCTTCTCTTGGCGGGGATGGGACACTCATCTCGCTAATGCGCAGGCTCTATGGCTGCAACCTCCCTGCCTTTGGCATCAATATCGGGAATCTTGGCTTTTTGACAGCGACCAATCCTGATAGCATCTCTTCCTTTGCCAAAATCTTGAAGAATGGGGATTATAAAATCAATGCCCATATGCTGCTAGAGGCACAAATTGGCACACATCACAGCATTGCTGTGAATGAATTTTTGATTTCCAAAAATAATTTTCTTGGGGGGTGCTTAAGAATCCATGCCTTCATTGATGAACAGCAATTCAATACCTATCGCGCAGATTCCCTAATCATCGCCACTCCCACAGGATCCACTGCCTATAATATCAGCTCTGGAGGGTCAATTGCTTATCCTTTGTGCAAAAACATCCTCCTCACTCCCGTCGCAGCCCACACACTCACCCAGCGCCCCATGGTATTGCATGATAGCTGCAATCTCAATTTTAGGATCGATCCACAGGGCTCACTCATCACTGATGGCCAAGAAAAAATCCCCCTTACCAAAGAAGACACTCTCTCCATCCACGCTGCAAAGCATCCAGGCTATCTCATCCAGGCTCATGACTACAATTATTTCCAAATCCTCAAAGAAAAATTCCAATGGGGGCAATAAATGGGACAACAAATAAGAAAAACCAATGATTGAATACATCAAAATCAAAGAAAATATAGTGTTTGAAAACGTGGAGCTAGAGCTCTTTGCAGGGCTCAATGTCTTTAGCGGAGCTAGCGGGAGTGGAAAGTCGGTTTTTATGGAGTCACTGCTGGGGGTTTTTGGACTTAGGGAGAGCAATGCCAAAAGCATCCAAACCCTCATCTCTGGGATTCCTTGGGAGGGTGAGGAAGAGCTGGTTTTGCACATCCAAAAAAACCCAAAAACCAGATACAACCTCAATGGCAACATCATCGCAAAAAAAACCCTACAAAACATCCTAGCTCCAGCAATCAAACATATTTCGCTCAAAAATGCCGCAGAATTGCGAGCGCAAAATCTACTAAAAACACTAGATTGCCTCATCATCCATCACCAAAAAGGCTACAAAGAATTGCTAGATTGCCTAAAGAAAAGCTTTTGTGCGTATAAAAATTGTCAGAGTGAGTATCAAGATTTGCTAAAAAAAGAGCAAAATCTGCAGGAATTAAGGGAATTAGCATCCTTTGAGATCCAAAAAATCTCATCCATCAACCCTAAAATTGGAGAATACGAAAAACTCATGGAGCTAAAGAAATCCCTCTCCAAAAAAGAAAAACTCCAAGATAAGATCGCCTATGCACTGCAGGCTTTTGATCATCTAGATTGCATCCATGATGCGCTGCAGGCCTGTGAGATAGAACTTCCTCATTTTAGTGATTCCCTGCTTGAGGCAAAAGAAATTCTGCAAGAGCAAAATAACAAACTCCAAGATCTTGAAGGCATAGAGCCCGAAGAGCTTTTAGAGCGTATCTCAAATCTCGCCTCTCTCAATCAGCGCTATGGAAGCATAGAGGGTGCACTTGCACATCTAAAAACTCAAAAAGAAAAACTCAAAGATTATGAAAATCTAAGCTTCCACAAAGAAGAGCTAGAAAAACAATGCCAAGAGCTAGAAAAACAATGCCAGCAAACTGCCAAAGAAATCACAAAATGGCGGGGGCAGTTTCTAGAGCTTTTCAAAAAAGAGCTTGAAAAAAACTGCCAAACCCTAAAGCTCCAACACCTAGCAGTCTCCCTCATCCCCTGTGCCATAACAGAAAATGGGACTGAAGAGCTAGAAATCAAGCTCAAAGAGAGTCCTGTGCAGAATCTAAGCATGGGAGAGTACAACCGCCTGCGCCTAGCCCTAATCTGCCTAGATTGTGCCTATAATCAAAATACTGGGATCTTGGTGCTTGATGAGATCGATGCCAATCTTAGCGGAGAAGAGAGCGAGGGCGTGGCAAAAATCCTAAAAATTCTTTCCCAAAGCTATCAGGTCTTTGCAATCTCCCATCAGCCGCATTTGCCCGCCCTTGCCAATCATCACTATCTGGTGTACAAAACACCAAAAGGAAGTCAAATCAAAGAGTTAAATCTAAAAGAAAGAATCCAAGAGGTGGCTAGGATGATTAGCGGGACAAATATCACAAAAGAGGCACTAGATTTTGCTAAAAAGCACCTGGGGGGCTAGGGATGCAGCTCTCTTGGCTCAAAAATATCGCAAGGCTTTTCAAAGAATATCAAGAAATCACACATATTAGGCGCATTGAAGATAATTTTTTTTATATAAAACTTGATGGAGAGGGTTTTTATTTTGATCTTAGCAAGCAGAAAAATCAGATTTTTCTAGCGCCTGAAATCTTGAGCAAAAAAGTCTATCAGGCCCCTTTTGACATCCTGCTCCAAAAGCTTTGCACGCATGCAAAGCTAAAGGATTGCTCTATTGATGGGAATAATCGAATCTTGATTTTTTCCTGTGTGCAAAATAATGCTTACAAGAGCTTTGCTTTTTTTCTGCATTTTGAATTCACTGGCAAGCACACCAATGCCATCATCACAGACCAAAATCACAAAATCCTAGAGGCATTGCGCCACATCAACCCCTCCAAAAGCTCACGCGAAATCAAAGTGGGACAAATCCTAGAACCCCTCTTCCAAAGAGAGGGACATTTCCCAGATCTCCCCTATGATAAGGACTCTCTTTTTGAGCAATTGAGGCAAAATTACGCACAGATGCTAGAAAAACAACTAACAAGCAAAAAACAGACACTCTTAGGGCAACTCACCAAAAAAAGCACCAAGCTAAAAGATTTGCTAAGCACACTCCCAGAAAAATCTACACTTTTAGAAACCGCAAAAAAACTTAGCGATGAGGCTACGCTGCTGCTTGCAAATCTCCACAAAATCCCCCCCTATGCCACAGAAATAACCCTGCAAGATTTCTGCCAAAATCCCATCACCATCACCATAGAAAAACCCTATGCCTCACCTCAAGACCTGGTGAATGCAAGATTTTCCCAGAGCAAAAAAATCACACAAAAAGCAAAAGGAATTGCCATCCAGCGCCAAAATCTTGAGGATAAGATAAGGTTTTTGGAGCGTGAGATTGATTTCATCACACACACCAATGCACTAGAAAATCTCCTCATCCTCAAACCACAAAAGCAAAACAAAAAGAAAGAACACAAGTTTGAGAGTTTTTTCATCCAGAATTTCAAGATTTCTTTGGGGAAGAATCAAGCAGAAAATCAAGAACTCCTAGAAACTGCCAGGGCAAATGACATTTGGCTACATATCAGAGACATCCCATCCTCACATATGATCATCCACTGTGGCAAAACAAAAGTGCCCCCACATGTCATCAAAAAAGCCGGAGAAATCCTTGTGGGGCTTGATTGTGTTGGAAAAGGGAATTTTGAAGTCGATTATACCTTGAGGAAATTTGTAAAAATCAAAGAAAGGGCCAATGTGGTGTATGCAAAACACCAAACCCTGAGTTACAAAAAATAATCAAGGAGTTCCCATGGCAATCTCTCCGATTGGAAACATCACCTACATCAACCAAAATACTCAAGCCACTGCCGCAACAATCCGCCATGATATCACACCTGGGGTTTCACAAGAATTTGAAGACAAGCTAAAAAATATCGAGGAAACCCGCCCAACTGAAGATGCAAACAAGATTGACAAAGACACCCAGAGACAAAATCAGCAAAGCTTCCAAGAGCAAGGCAAGGGTGAAAAAAATCCATCAGAAGAAGAGACACAGACCTCCTCCCACACCTCTCATCTCCTAGATGTCAAGGCCTAACCCATCTCTGATGGAAATGTGCAGGCTCAGTGAGGGGGGCACTCAAGACATGAAAATCAAGCGTGGGGAAACAGGTGGCAGCATAAAGCCTCAAGTGCTAGTGGGGCGATAGCATCAGGCGCAATAAAATTGCAAAAAGACCCGATAGCAAAGTCAAAAATACCTAGTGTCACACAAAAAAAGTATCACACAAAAAAAACTAGGGACAAAACCAAAGAGAGTAAAAAACTCAGTGTAATTTGTGATTGGTAAAATCGCTGTGCTACAGGGTTAGCTCATCATGTTGGCAAATTTCAAAAAGAGCTTTCTGGCTTCCTTGGGGCCAGGGCTTGATTCTGGATGGTATTGCACAGAAAAAATGGGTGCATCTCTATATGCGATGCCCTCAATCGTGCCATCAAAAAGATTGCGATGTGTAATCTCTGCGACCTCCTTAATACTCTCTGGCACAGAATAATTGTGATTTTGTGATGTGATTTCTACCTCGCCAGTTTGCATGTTTTTGACAGGATGGTTGCCACCGTGATGCCCAAACTTGAGCTTATAAGTCTCATAGCCATGTGCGATGGAGAGCAATTGATGGCCCAGACAAATCCCAAACATGGGGATTTTTGCAACGATGAGTTTTTGGATCTCTTGAATCTCTTTGCGCAATATCATGGGATCCCCCGGTCCATTAGAGAGAAATACTCCCTGAATCTGACCAGAGGCAAAACGAGCAATGATATCTTCTGCCAAAAAGCTATGAGGCAGGATCTCCACCTCAAGCCCCGCTGCAGTGAGTTCATTGAGGATATTTGTCTTGATTCCAAAATCAATGGCGATGATGTTTTTCTTGGTTTTTGAGGGCTCATAGTCCCATGTCTCAAAATCAAAAACACCCCTTTGGTGTTTGTAGGAGGATTTGGTAGAAACAAGATTGATGTAATTTATCTCCTCGATGCGTTGGGATTTTTTTAGCATCTGGCGCAACTCTTGCTTGTCAGAGATCTCAGTAGAGGCAATCATCATCATGGAGCCTTCCTGGCGCACTGTTTTGATGAGATCTCTGGTATTCACCCTAGCTATCCCCATGATATTAGACCGCCTTAGCAACAAGTCTAGACTCTCTTTGGCACGGAAATTAGAAAAATACTCATTATACTCTCGCACCAAAATCCCCTTGCAATGCGGAGTCTTTGACTCTGCATCCTGGGGATTGGCCCCCACTATGCCAATCTCTGGCATGCTAAAAACCACAAACTGCCCTGCATAACTGGGGTCTGTGATGATCTCTTGATATCCACTCATCGAGGTATTAAAGACGATCTCGCCCACGCTGCTACCCTGCGCGCCAAAAGAGGAGGCCTCAAAAAACATCCCATTTTCTAAATAAACCCAAGCCTCTTGCACTAAAAACCTCTTCTCTTTAGTTCCTCTTGATACATCTTCTCAAAGACGAGCTCATATTCCTCTGTGCCCACAATCAATTTTCGCTTATAATTTTTTAACTTATCAAATACTGCACTTTCGACATCTTCATACACCTTGGCATACAGGTCAATGGATTTGAAGATGAGATTTTTCACAAGATTTTCACTCACCCTTACTTTGATAAACCCCTCCAAGATCAATTCATCCAAGAGCTTATGAGAGAGTTCATTATAGCGATCCTCCCAGGAGAGAGAAAAATTCTCATCATTGGCGATCTGGCGCTTAATCATCCAAAAAAGCTGTTTTTCATCTGCGCGCATGAACTCAATATTTTCTAGATTCTCCTCGATAAGCTGCTTTGCTTTTGCATCAATCTGCATTTCTTTTTTGATTCCCTCCTCCAAAACCTCCCCAGCGATTTTTGCAATATTTTCTAGAGAAGTTTTGACCTCCAAAAGATTTGAACCTGCAATGTCAATGGCAATTTTATTGGCCACATAAGGAACATGAGTTGTTTTCAATTTCATTGCGCACCCCTTTGATTGAATGGCTCATTTTAACGAGTTTTCCATAAATCTTTTATAAAAATCCTAAAAGATTAACTGATTTTCCTCTTCTGTAATCTTCTTCTCTGGCAGCTTAGAAATATCAGTATAAAAATACTTGGTTCCATCAATAGTCTTTTGATAAACACCATCAGGAATGCGGAAATTCCTCCCAAGTGCTGGGTCAATTTTTAGAACATGATTGATAAAATCTGAAAACACAGGCGCCACGATACTAGCCCCGCCACCCACGCGCCCAATGGAGCCATTATTGTCATTGCCAAACCAAATCACAATCTGGATATCTGGAGTGAAACCACAAAACCATGCATCATTATTATTGTTTGTCGTGCCTGTTTTGCCAGCCACATCCATCCCTCGCACCCTGGCTCTGCGCGCAGTTCCATTTTTCACGACTTCTTCCAAGATTGAAGTCACTAGATATGCTTGCTGGGGAGAGGTGATGTCTTCTTGATTGGGGTGGAAATATTCTTTGACACCACTTGGCTTGATGACTTCTTTGATGAGATTTGGCTCAATCATGGTCCCATGATTAGAAAAAATCGAATAGGCACGCGCCAAATCAATGGGAGTGACAATTAAGCTGCCCAGAATAATCGTGAGATTTTTTGTGGCAGGATGGAAGCCATAGCGCTCTAGGGCATTATAGGTTTTCTCAAATCCCACCGTGTCTACGAGATTGATGGTAGCAAGATTGAGGGAGTGAATGAGCGCATAACGCAAGCTCACGATCCCATTGAAGGAATTTGCCGCATTCTTGGGGCGCCAGTACTCATCATCCTTGCCAAAACTCCGTGCCACATCTGGGATCATGGTAGCAGGAGAATATCCCATGTCAAAGGCATTGAGGTAGATAAAGGGCTTGATGGTGCTGCCAATTTGTCGACGAGCTTGAGTGGCTCGATTAAATGAGGTTTTATTATAATCAATGCCGCCAATGAGCGCTAAAATCTCACCAGTTTTTGCCTGCGTGACGACCATTGCTCCATTGAGCATATTTCCTTTTTCTAACTTATTAATCTTGATTGCATGTTCATAGCCCCGCTCCATCACCTTTTGGGCGATATTTTGATAATCCAAATCAATGCCCACTTTGATCACATAACCCCCAGTCCTAAGATCTTGGATGTAATCTAGCTGTTTTAAAACCATATCCACGACATAGGGAGCTTGATTTTGAGCTAGGGTCTGATTATAAACCTCTGGGATCTCCACCAATGCACTACGATACTCACTCTCCCCAATCCATCCAAGGTTATACATTCTCTCCAAGATATTATTGGCACGTGCAAGGGAAAAATCCATATTTTTGGTGGGGTCATAATAGCTTGGTGCGCGCGGCAGGCCCGCGATCATGGTGATTTCTTTGAGAGTGAGCTGATCGAGGGATTTTTTGAAATATCCAAGGGCCGCTGCCTTGACTCCAAAATAACCATGTCCCAAAAATGTATCATTCAAATAACGCTCCAAAATCTCTTCTTTGCTTAGTATCGATTCAATCTCAATGGCTAACATAGCCTCTTTAATCTTGCGATAGAGCGTCTTGTCGCGTGTGAGGATTGTATTTTTGATTAATTGTTGGGTGAGAGTGCTGCCTCCCTCAGAATATTTGCCATGACGCAGATTTTTGATGGAAGCACGCAAAATCGCATCATAATTGATGCCATGATGCTCAAAAAACAGTGTATCTTCCACAGCCAAAAGCGCTTCAATCATCCTCGGGGGGATTTCATCAAAGCGCGCATAAAATCGGAACTGGCTGCCAAAAACATTGGCTACCAGCCGATCTTTTCGATCAAGAATCTGCGTGGTAAGCTGTGGTTTATAATTTTTTAGCTTTTTGACATCCTCCTGCAGGCTCACCCACACGATGAATAGCCAAAACAACAATCCCCCAGACAAAATCAAAAATAAAACAAACCATGTCTTTTTTTTGAAAATCAATGCTTTTCCTCTAACTTGCGCTTTTCTTCAGCAAAATACGCATGCTTTTGGGCATACATTTCATTGATGCATTCCATGACCCCATTGCTTGCTTGCTCCATTGTCTGGATTTTTTCATCAATAATCTCTTGGATGTTTTCTGTCTTTTGCTTAATGGATCGCACCAGCGAATTAGCGCTATTATGCACCTGCATATGATAGGAATCGAGTTTTTTATAGCCCTGTGTATCAGAAAAGTCCCTTTTGCCCTCACCCTCAAAATACCATTTGCCCAGGCGACACTGCGTATGATCGACTTGATTGAAGGTATCACTAAGCTTGAAGACAAACGCATAGAGATTGTTTTTATAAATGACATGATCGAGTTTTGCAAGGGTGCAAAAGACTTGGTTATTGGAATTTTGCACAGCATACTTTGCAAATGTGGAGCGGGTTTTAAAATCATTGACTGCATCATGGAGTTTTTCGATTCGTACCTTCATATCGCCTGCGACCTTGTTGGTGATCTCGATGCCAGATTGGATGTCGCTGGATTCTTGCTGCATGGATTTGACCACGATGGCAATCTCCTTGGTAGCCTTTTGGGTCTTTTCTGCAAGCTTCCTCACCTCATCTGCCACCACAGCAAATCCCCTGCCATGAGCCCCGGCACGCGCAGCTTCAATGGCGGCATTGAGTGCTAGGAGATTGGTTTGTTCTGCGATGTCATCAATCAAAGAAATCACACTGGTAATGTCATTGCTGCGCTGCATCAAGGAATGCGCTAGAGACATCACGCCTTGCATTTTTACATAGAGCTCTTTCATATCTCCTAGAGTCTCCTCGCTAAGACCCAGTCCCTCCAAGCCGATTTTTTGCCCATTTTGGGCCTCCGTTAGAATTTCTTTAAGCTCTTGCAAGATATTTTGCAAAGAAATCTGGGTCTCAGAAAATCCCTCCTTTAGGGAAGCAAAATAGCCAAGGAACAAATCTCTTTTGCCAGATTGAGGGAGGAATCCCTGCTGCCCATCTTTGAGTATATAGCAGATGCAATCACCAATCCTATGCTGGTGCACATGATAGTTCCTCTCTCTTAACATCACTTCCTGCTTGGAAAAATCAAGCCTCAAAAGCTCATCTTCTCCAAATGTCTGAGCTTCTTTGTTGCGAAAAATCACCCTCCCATCCTGCAGCAAAAGCACAATCCCCTCTGTATACAAAAAGGCCATCTCCCTGTATTGCGCAAGCTCTTGATTCAACGCCTCAATTTCTGAATTTTTCTGCGCAATGCGCAACGCGATTTCCTTAGAATTTCCAAACACTTTCATCTCCTAGTCATTTTTAGGTGGAATTATAGCCTTTATTCTTGAGGTTTTGCATGCTTTTTTGTTCCCATCCATAATGAGAATATATGCTATAATACGCATCAAAAATGCTAATCATAGCTGATCCAAGGAACAAAAATGCAAAATAGACTTGAGACATTAGAATCGATTCTAGAGCGATTAAGGGTTTCTATCAAAAAAAATGGCCTGAAAAATTCCAAGCAAAGAGAAGAAATCCTTAGTGTGCTTTATAAAAATCGTAGGCATCTAAGCCCAGAGGAAATCGCAAATGAAATCCGCATTAAAGACAAAAATACAAGCATCTCTTCCATCTATCGAATCCTAAACTTCCTAGAAAAGGAGCATTTCATCACCACTCTTGAAATGGACAAAAATGGCAAACGCTATGAAATCGCAGCAAAAAGCCATCATGATCACATCATTTGTCTTGAATGTGGGGGTATCACAGAATTTGTAGACTCTAAAATCGAAGAGAGACAGCTAAAAATTGCTGCGGCAAATGAATGCAGGCTCATTAGCCATGATATGCGACTTTTTGTCGTATGCAAAAAATGCCAAAAACAAACATAATTAATCCTTGCAAATATCTTGAGTAAGTAAAGGCTTGGCAAATTCCAAATCCCTGCTTGCCCTCCTCCCCAAAATATCAGAGAAAAATCTTGGATGCATCCCATGATTAGGACGAAAAGAGCCGATATTCTCGCGCGTGAAGCGCTCTCCTTTTTTGATGGGTTTTTTCACAAAGAGACTGCGTGCAAAAACACGTTTTCCCCTCAATTCTTCTAAGGTTTTTTTATGATGAGGATCCCCCAGGGCTAAAATGCTATCCTGGATCTGCGCAGCCATTTGGGCAAACTCCTCTGCCTCCATACTAAAGCTACTATCCACCCCGCCAAGACTACGCTCTAAAATAAAATGCTTCTCAATCATGCTTGCTCCTAGTACTGCAGCAATGATGGCACACAGCGAGCCTAAGGTATGATCAGACAATCCAAATTTCACACCATATTCTCCAAAGCGCTGCATTGCCAATAAATTTGCCTCTTTTAGCGGCGCGGGATAGGAGCTTGTGCATTGCAAAAGCGTGATGTCAGAATTGCCCGCTTTCTCACACATCTCCAAAGCCTCTTTGATCTCCTCTTCTAGCGCAATGCCAGTGGAGAGGACGATGGGCTTTTTGGTAGATGCCACCTCATAGATGAAGAGGGGATCGATGCATTCAAAGCTTGCGATTTTGTAGCGCGGGCAGTTTAGAGATTCCAAAAGCTCCAATGCCTCTAGACTAAAAGGCGAGCTAAAAAGCTCAATCCCTATTTCTTTTGCATAGGCAAAGAGCTCTCCATGCCATTCCCAGGGCAGGCATGCCTCTGCATAAAGATCATAGAGATATCTTCCCTCCCAAGGAGAGTCTCCCTCAATCCTAAAAATAACATCCCTGCTATCCAAGGTGAGGCAAGAGGGGCGATAGGTTTGGATCTTTATGGCATGTGCGCCTGCATGTTTAGCCGCTTGCATATGACGCTTGGCAAGAAGGAGATCTTGCTTATGATTGGCACTAATCTCTGCTACAAGAAGGGGAATGCTGGGGGTTAATTTTTCCATAGATAAACACATCCTGATATTGTTGATTAACAAAGACATATTCTTGCAATGTCCCTGTGCGTACAAAGCCATTGCGCTCATAGCAGGCAATGGCCCTTTGATTTTCTTCCATCACCTCTAGCACCACAGAGTGCAAGCCTAGGTGGTCAAAGGCAATATGCTCCAAAAATTGCAAAATCCCATCACCAGCGCGCCTCTCATTGGGATTTTTGTAAAGCCCAAAATGCGCGGATTTATGCGAGAAATTCCTGCGAGTAATGGACCCCACTCCAAGGGCTTGGCCTTCTTTTTTGAACAACCAATAACAAGAAGAAGCGCTGTGTTTGAGATTTTCCAAAAATTGCAAATGCCTCTGCAAGGAGATGGGGCTAGCATCATACATCCATCGTGAGATCTCTGGATGATTGCGAAATGCTAGCACCTGGAAAATTTCTTCCTCACTCAAATCAATGAAGTTGATCGCATCCATGCCAGCAAAACAAAAAATTTTAGCCATCCTCACCCCCTTAGAATTTCTAGCAAGCAATCTTTGAGCCTGCTTCCAAATTGCATCCTAGCACAATTTCGCGCCATTGCCTCTCTGGTGGCAAAATCAAGGAGAGGGATTTTTTGGGCCAAATCCTCTAAAGAAGTTTTTTGCACCAGATGCATCGCATCATAAATCCCCACTTGGTGTTCTTGATTCTTTGCGATGGGCAGCACCAAGGTGGGCACTTGGGAGAGAATGGCCTCATTGACCATCCTCCCCCCTGATACAATCGCCAAATCCACCTCCGCAAAAAGCCAGGCCAGTTTTTTGGCATCGATATTTCGCAAAACCTCAAAATGCGTGGAGAGATGATGGACATAATGCGCTCCAAGCACGATAATTACATCATACTCCAGCTTTTCTAGGATTTTTGTCACCCTTTGGGTGTAATTCCCCTCATCACTCCCCCCAAAACATAGCAAAATTCTTTGGATCTTGGGGGCAATGATTTTATTTTGGCAAAAGGTTTTGTCATAAATCATATATTCCAATCCCGCATAAACAGGGCCCAAATGCCCTGCATAAAGCTCTTTTGTGTGGATTCCACCATTGAGAATCACGCTGCCAGGCGGAAAAGAAATCCTTGCAACATCATCAATAATCATAAGCCTCCTGACCCTGTGGGCAATCTCTAAAAACTGCGAGCTAGAAATCTCATAGCTATCAATGATAGCCACATCTAACCCCTCTAATAGAGGCAAAATCCCCTCTGCTAGAGGCATCTTGGCGCTATCATCATAATGATAAAATTCCACACAAACCCCAAGACTCTTTAATAAATCCACCAGCAAAACACAGCGACTAAAATGCCCCATCCCCACCCTAGCCCCAGACTGGCAAAAAACTCCAACATTTGGCGCGCTAGAATTTTGAGATTTTGGGTGGGATCTTGGGAGATTTTCCCAGGCTGGCATGGCAATGATGGGGGATTTTGGCCTGATTTCAGAGAATTGGCTCGAGGATTTGCGACAATGCTTTGGTATTTTCAAAAAAGATTTTTTAGAGGGTTTTGGCATGCTTCATTTTATACTTGATTTCTGCAAGATTCCAATCATCCATCGTGTCAATATCCTGCACCATCATTTTGGGCAGGAGGATGGGCAGGGAGTGAGCACCAAAAATCCACCTTTGCTCCAAAAAACTCTGCGCATAGCCCCAGTAAAATGCCCCAGCATCATGATAGATTTTTTGCAAATCCTGCGAGCGCACAAACTGATACTGGGGGAATAACAACTCAATTACCTCTTCTTGGATAAAGAATCCTCGCAGTGGGGAGTTTGCAAATTCTGCCACACCAAAAGCATAGTTTTTACTGGGATTTTGCAAAAGAGCCTCCATGCCCTGCAATACATATTTTTGTTCCAAAAGAGGTGCCGTGGCATAGATGCAGCAAACCAAATCCCTCAATCCTAGCCCCAGACTCTCTACTGCATGGGCCATCACTGGCAAAGTAGCAGCAGTATCATTGCTCAAATCTTGGGGGCGCTGCAGGGGATTGGCACCATAATTCTTGGCCACCTCCAAAATCTCTGCATCATCACTGCTCACCACCACGCAATCAAAGACCCCAGTCTCTTGGGCCAAAAGAATCGAATAGGCAAGAATGGGCTTGCCACAAAAATCCTTGATATTTTTCTTAAAGATTCTTTTGCTTCCCCCGCGTGCTGGGATGATTGCTACTTTTTTCATCATCAATACGGATATTCTGTATCCATCGCATCCGTGGCAAATTTTTTCTTGCTGGTATTACTCAAATCTCCGACATTTGCATACTGGATCTTAGCATCTGCTAGATATTTGGACTCTACAGTGTTGTCACGATTGATGTCATAGGGGCGTACCACACCACTGACCTCTATCATTTGTTTTTCCCCATCCACAAGAATGTCTTTTTTACCATAAATAAAATAATTCCCATTTTCTAGTACCTTAACAATGCGTGCTGTGATCACAAGGCTAAGACTTTCACTCTTGCTCTGCGTCCCACCACCTTTGAATGTGGAATTACTGCTAGGTTTTGTCATTGTGTAATTGGTGCGATCATCGAGATCTTGAGTCTGACGAAGCCTATTGGGATCGGTGCCATTGTATTGCAGTCTAGGGGAGGTGGAATTGCCACTGGAATTGTTGTTATAAGATTTGGAAGAAGAATAATTAGCGCTAGAATTCTCATTGATGATCACAGTGATGAGATCATAGGGGCGCATGGCACGCCTATCAGAAAATAGCGGCTTATCCCCCTGGCCAAAGAGGCTGCCAGGCTTAGCAAAATCAGGGACAAAATCCCTTGCAGGCATTTCTTCTACATACTCAGGGGGGTTCATCTCAATCTCAGGCTGATAGGCCAAAAGCACAGAACCTGCGAGTAAAAAGTGTAAAAATTTCATTTTCGTCCTTCATTCTTTGCTATAATAAAGCAAGTTTTATTCCAGAAATAAGGACTTCCATGAGCAAGATCAAAGGACAAATCCAAGAAGACCTCAAAGAGGCAATGAAAAGCGGTGATCATTTCAAGCGCGATACCCTGCGCCTACTAAATAGCGCATTCAAGCAAGTAGAGGTAGATCAGAGGATTATTTTAAGGGATGAAGATGTCATAAAGATCCTAAAAACTGCCTACAAACAGCGCCAGGATGCAGCCAGCGCATATCAAAATGGAGGCAGGGAGGATCTCTTTGCCAAAGAGAGCAAGGAAATGGAGATTATTGCCTCCTATCTACCAAGACAGCTAGATGACCAAGAGATTAAAGACGCTCTGCAAATCATCATAAAAAATACTGGAGCCAATGGGCCAAAGGACATGGGCAAGGTGATGCAGGAGACAAAAAATCTGAGTGCTGATGGCAGGAGAATCTCTGCCATCTTAAAAGATCTTTTGGCAGAAAAATAAGCCTCACTATTCCTAGTACTGTGCACATGGCTGCACCAAATTCTAGGAGCATCACAGTGCTGCGCTAAAAATCAAGTCGGATTTACACCAGGATTCCCACCAAACTTCATTATTTTTCGCGCAAGTTTTTGGAGTTTGCTTTTTTAAGAAAGTTCTGTAGCCTTTTTCTTTTTCTGCAATATTTGAGAAAAATATAATACAATAATTACACTGGTGGCAGAAGCCACAAGCCCCATAAGGAGACAAGGATGCGCAGCGATAAAATCAAGCAAGGGATCCATGCAGGACCTGCAAGGAGTCTACTCTATGCCACAGGAAAAGTGAAAAACCAAGAAGATATGAACAAGCCCTTTATTGCTATTTGCAATTCCCATATTGATATTGTGCCAGGACACACCCATCTAAGAGAGCTTGCAGACATCGCAAAAGAGGCGATTATAGAAGCCGGAGGAATTCCTTTTGAATTTAACACCATTGGGGTGGATGATGGCATTGCTATGGGGCATATTGGCATGCGCTATTCCCTTCCTAGTCGAGAGCTTATTGCTGATAGCGCAGAAACCGTAATTCATGCACATTGGTTTGATGGGGTTTTTTACCTTCCAAACTGCGACAAAATCACTCCTGGGATGGTCATGGCAGCAGTGCGCACTAATGTTCCTGCCATCTTTTGCTCAGGTGGGCCCATGCAAGCAGGCAAGGATTCTCATGGCAATACGATTACACTTTCTAGCATGTTTGAGGCTGTAGGAGCATACCAACAGGGCAAGATCAGCAAAGAGGAATTTGATTTCATGGAGCAAAATGCTTGCCCAAGCTGTGGATCTTGTGCAGGAATGTTTACTGCAAATTCCATGAATTGCCTACTTGAAATCCTAGGGCTTGCACTGCCAGGAAATGGCACCATCCTAGCAACCTCAAAAGAGCGCAAGGATCTTGTGCGAACTTCTGCGCTGCGCCTCATGGAACTTGTCAAAAAGGACATCAAGCCTCGTGATATCATCACCAAAGAGGCAATTGATGATGCCTTTGCACTTGATATGGCCATGGGAGGATCGACCAATACGGTGTTACACACTCTAGCAATTGCCAATGAGGCGGGCATTGCCTATGATCAAAATCGCATCAATGAAATTGCTAAGCACATCCCCTATTTGTCTAAAATCGCCCCCTCTTCCATCTATTCGATGCATGATGTGCATGAGGCAGGCGGGGTTTCTGCGATTATTAAGGAATTGCTGTCTTTGCCCAATGCCATCCATGGGGATCGAATCACTGTGAGCGGGAAGAGCATAGCCCAAAATGTCGCAAATGCCAGCATCAAAAATAAGCAAGTCATTCGCACCAAAGAGGATCCCTACAGCCATTGTGGGGGACTCTCCATCCTCTATGGGAACATCGCACCAGAGGGCAGCGTGATCAAGGTGGGTGGCGTGGATCCAGATATCCAGATTTTCCAAGGGAGAGCCATTTGCTTTGACTCTCATGATGAGGCCATTGAGGCAATTGATGGGGGCATTATCAAAAAAGGGCATGTCGTAGTGATTCGCTATGAAGGTCCCAAGGGAGGACCAGGGATGCCAGAGATGCTTGCCCCTACTTCTAGCATTGTAGGCAGGGGACTGGGCAGAGATGTCGCATTGATCACTGATGGGAGATTTTCTGGTGCGACAAGAGGAATCGCTGTAGGGCATATTTCTCCAGAAGCAGCCTCTGGAGGGCCTATTGGGCTTATCAAAGATGGGGATGAGATTCTCATCAATCTCCTAGAGCGAACCATTCACCTCAATCTGAGCGAACAAGAACTTGCAGAAAGACAAAAAGGAAGGAAGGAATTCACACCCAAGGTAAAGACAGGCTGGTTAGCAAGATATAGCGCATTAGTTACCTCTGCACATACAGGAGGGATTATGCAGCTCCCTAAAAATTAGGAGAGAGTATGGAAACAGAGAAAATATCAGGGGTTGGCATATTGCTCAAATGCCTCCAAGATCAGGGAGTGGAGTTAATATTTGGCTACCCAGGTGGTGCTGTATTGCCTCTATATGATGGCTTATATGATTGCAAGATCCCCAACATCCTCACCCGTCACGAACAAGGAGCAGTGCATGCTGCCCAAGGCTATGCAAAATCCACCGGGAAACCAGGAGTCGTCGTTGTTACCAGCGGTCCAGGCGCAACCAATGCCATCACAGGAATTGCAGATGCAATGAGTGACTCTGTCCCCATCATCATTTTCACGGGGCAGGTGGGCACTGCAGGCATCGGCAAAGATGCTTTTCAAGAAGCCGATGTGCTAGGCATGACACTGCCCATCACCAAACACAACTATCAAGTACGCGATGTTGCCATGCTAAAACGCGTTGTTGATGAGGCCTTTCACATCGCCACAACTGGGAGAATGGGGCCTGTGCTCATTGACTTACCCAAAAATATCACCTTGCAAGAACTACCCCTCTCAAGACTAGAAAAATCTGGGAATGCCATAAATATGCCAAGCTATCAGCCCACGCTCACTCCCTCCCATCAACAAGTCCAAAAGCTCATGCAAAAGCTTGCATACTCTCATAAGCCTCTCTTGCTTGTAGGGGCTGGTGCAATTCCCGCGGGTGCAGAAATATTTTTATTTGCCAAGCGCTATGGGTTGCCTGTGGTTTCTACGCTTTTGGGACTTGGGGTGATTCCTAGTGATTATGAATACTTTTTGGGCATGGGTGGCATGCATGGGAGCTTTAGTGCCAACATGGCGTTGTGTGAATGCGACTTACTCATCAACATTGGAAGCAGGTTTGATGATCGCCTAGCTAGCTCGCCTAGTCATTTCGCTCCCCATGCCTGCATTGCGCATATTGATATCGATCCTGCGGAAATTGGCAAGATCATCTCCACGGATATTCCCATCGTCGGGGATAGCAAAAATGCCATCAAGCAAATGCTAGAAGCAGAGATCCCCCCATCAGAGATTGAACAATGGCAAAAGCTCTGCCTTATGCGAAAGCAGCGCCATCCCTTTGGATACAAAGATAGCACAGAGGTCATCAAGCCTCAAAAGGTCATTGAGATTATTGGGAAAATCACCAAAAACCGCGCATATGTAGCCACGGATGTGGGACAGCACCAAATGTGGGTCGCGCAATTTTATCCCTTTAGCTTCCCGCGTCAATTGGTTACTAGCGGCGGGCTTGGCACGATGGGCTATGGGATCCCTGCGGGCATTGGCATAGCCTTTGCTCACAGGGATGCGGATGTGGTTGTATTTGTAGGAGATGGAGGATTCCAGATGACCAACCAGGAATTGGCCATTCTCAATGAAAATGAGCTCAATGTGAAATTTGTACTTTTTAACAATAAAGTACTTGGCATGGTGCATCAGTGGCAGGGGGAATTTCACAATAAGCGCTATTCTGCCTCAGAATTTAGCACGCAGCCAGATTTCATGCTCCTAGCAAAAGCCTATGGAATCGCTGGAGTGCGAATAGAAAATCCCCTCACGCTAGAAGAAGACCTTGCGCGTGCGTTTGCGCACAAGGGCTCCATTGTCATCGAGGTGCTCATCCCCAGAGATGAGAGTGTGCTGCCCATGGTACCCTCTGGCATGCCAAATGACAAAATGATAGGGGTGCAATAATGAAGCGCATAATTACTGCAATAGTTTATAATCACGCAGGGGTTTTGAATCGCATTATCAGCGTCTTGAATCGGCGCCAATTCAATATTGAGAGCATCACAGTGGGTGAGGCTGAAAAAGACATTTCGCACATGACCATTGTCATTCAAATCGAAAACCTTGCAGAGGCAGAGCAGGTCATCAAGCAAATTCACAAGCAAATCGAAGTGCTCAAGGCCTCTGACATCACAGAAGAGCCCCACATCGAGCGCGAGCTGGCACTCATCAAAATCCATGCGCCCCCATCCATGCGCACAGAGATCCACTCGCTCATTTTGCCCTTTCGGGCAGATATCGTGGATGTGGGACAAAAGACCCTAACCATTCAGGTGGTAGGAACACAGGAGAAAATCCGTGCCTGCATCGAGATCCTGCGCCCCTATGGGATCAAAAAGATCGCACGCACAGGGATTACAAGTCTAAAGAGAGGATAACCTCAAAATAAAATTAAGGAGAAAATTATGGCAAAAGTTTATTATCAAGATTCTGTTGAAAAAAATGTACTAGAAGGAAAAACCATCGCAATCATTGGCTATGGATCCCAGGGTCATGCGCATGCACAAAATCTGCGCGATCAAGGGCATAGGGTCATCATCGGGCTTCGCGAAGGGAAATCCGCCCAAAGTGCACGTGAAGATGGTTTTGAGGTTTTGAGCGTGAGTGAGGCAACAAAAAAAGCAGATCTCATCATGCTTTTGGCTCCTGATGAACTCCAAGGAGAGATCTATCAAAAAGAAATCGCGCCCTCTTTGCAGCCAGGAAAGGCGCTAGTCTTTGCCCATGGGTTTAATATCCATTATGAAGTCATCAACCCGCCAAAGGATGTGGATGTGTTTTTGGTAGCACCCAAGGGACCCGGTCATTTGGTGCGCCGCACATTTACCGAGGGCTTTGGCGTGCCAGCACTTTTTGCCATCCATCAAGATGCTAGTGGCAATGCAAAATCCCTGGCACTATCTTATGCACAAGGCATTGGCGCTACTCGCGTGGGAGTTTTGGAAACAAGCTTTAAAGAAGAAACAGAAACCGATCTCTTTGGGGAGCAGGCAGTGCTCTGCGGTGGGGTCACTAAGCTCATGGAGGCGGGATTTGAGACATTGATCGAAGCGGGATATCAGCCAGAAATTGCTTATTTTGAGGTTTGTCATGAGCTAAAACTCATCGTAGATCTCATCTATGAGGGAGGCTTTCATGCCATGCGTGAGAGCATCTCCAATACCGCAGAATATGGAGACTATCTCTCAGGCAAACGCGTCATCACAAAAGACACCAAAGCGCATATGAAGGAGGTTTTACAAGACATCCAAAATGCAAAGTTTGCCAAGGGATTCATCGCAGATAACAAAGCAGGTTTCCCAGAATTTAAACAGATGCGCCAAGCTGAGGCAAATCATCCGATGCAAAAAGTCGGCACAATGCTGCGCGAAATGATGCCCTTTGTAAAAAGAAAATAGGAATCTTCATGGAGCTTGTTAGCAAAGCACAAATCCAAAAAGCCTATGAAGTCCTAGCTCCCATCATCACGCACACTCCCCTGCAATACGATCGCCATCTCTCAGAAAAATACCAGGCCACAATCCTGCTAAAACGTGAGGATTTGCAAAGGGTGCGATCTTTTAAATTGCGAGGGGCTTATTATGCGATTTCTCAAAAAAACCCAAAAGAGCTTCATAGGGGAGTGGTCTGTGCGAGCGCTGGCAATCACGCACAGGGGATTGCCTACACCTGTCATGAATTGGGCATTAAAGCAGTGATTTTCATGCCTAGCACCACTCCTGCTCAGAAGGTCGAGCAAGTGGCCTTTTTTGGTGGTAAAAATATAGAGATTCGATTGATAGGAGACACCTTTGATGCCTCAGCCAATCACGCCACTACCTATGCCCACACCCATCAGATGCCCTTCATCAATCCCTTTGATGATCCTGACATCATCGCAGGACAAGGCAGCATAGGCATAGAGATCGAAGAGGATCTAAAAAATCTAGGCTTGCAAGCAGACATGATCCTCTGTGCCATTGGAGGGGGAGGGCTCATTAGCGGAGTGGCAAGCTATTTCAAAAACACCACTCCAAGCACCAAAATCATCGGTGTGGAGCCAACTGGCGCAAGCTCCATGGCACTAGCATTTGAACACAATGAACCAACAGCATTGCCCTATGTGGACAAATTCGTAGATGGTGCAGCTGTGCAAAAGGT
Source organism: Helicobacter mustelae (assembly GCF_900476215.1). Taxonomy (NCBI): domain Bacteria; kingdom Pseudomonadati; phylum Campylobacterota; class Epsilonproteobacteria; order Campylobacterales; family Helicobacteraceae; genus Helicobacter; species Helicobacter mustelae. The sequence continues at coordinate 1,296,811 of NZ_LS483446.1, forward strand.
GGGAATTTTGAATTTTCATCACGCAAAGGCTTATGTGGATTCTCTCATCCATGTTGATGAGGGATTGGTTTGTCAGAGCATCCTAGAGCTTTATAACAAACAAGCCATCATAGCAGAGCCAGCGGGCGCGCTTAGTGTTGCAGCGCTAGAGACCTTGGGCAAAGAGATTTGTGGCAAAGTGGTGGTGTGCATTATTAGCGGAGGGAATAATGACATTCAAAGGATGGCAGAGATTGAGGAGCGCTCTTTAATCTATCAAGGATTAATGAATTATTTCCTCATCAATTTCCCCCAGCGCCCTGGCGCACTCAAGGAATTTGTCAATGAAGTGCTGGGTCCAAATGATGACATCACGCGCTTTGAATACACCAAAAAAGTCCATCGTGGCACGGGCCCCGTGATGCTAGGCATACTCTCCAAACACAAGCAAGACACCATCGGGCTCTTAGAGCGCATCCAAAATTTTGACCCCAGCTACATCGCACTCAAAGATCATCAAAGTCTCTACACACTCCTTGTGTAGATCCTAGTCTCATCAAAGGGGGAATGTTTTTTGCTTGGATTTTTGCGTTCTTTCAAGGAGCGCGGAATGCAAAATGGTTATTATAATGCTGTAGGTGGCATGGTGACACAATTCAATCGCTTGGATGCGATTTCTAATAATCTGGCCAATCTCAACACCAATGCCTTTAAGCGCGATGATGTTGTGATTGGGGATTATTTACGATTGTATGAGACTTACCAACAGGAATTACCCCTAAAAAACAACACAAAAGAAGCCGCAAAATTTATTAATCGTGCACTCGATCGTGTGCCCATTATCTCAGACTCTTATAGCGATCAGAGTCTTGGGGCAATGATGCAGACAGATAATCCCCTAGACTTTGCCCTCAGCAAAGAAAATCTCTACTTTGCCATCCAAACTCCTCAAGGGGTGCGATACACCAGGGACGGAAGCTTTGTTGTAGGGGAGGATGGCATGCTCTCTACCAAAGAGGGATATCATGTCCTAAGCCGCACGGGATTGGAGAATGAAGAAGGGATAGCCATCAATGTGCAATCCCAAATCGAAGCAGACAAGAATGGAAATATCTATTTTCGCGTGAGCGACAATGAGGCAGTGGGAGAAGCAGAACAAAACAATGCCATAGCAGTCGTGAGTTTTGTAAATCCCCGCCTACTCAAAAAAGAGGGCAAGAATCTCTACTCCTATCCCGAAGACAAAAAAAGCGATCGCCAAAATCTCGCAACTACAGAATCTGTGCGGCAGAGCTTTTTAGAAAAAAGCAATGTCAATGCCGTGATTGAGATGACCAATCTCATTGAAACCAACCGCCTAGTAGATATGTACTCCAAAGTACTCAAAACTCACATGGATGATCTTAATACCGAAGCCATCAGCAAGCTTGCCACAAGAGCATAATGCAAATCCCAAAACTCCTGGCAATTCTTGGGCCCACTGGTTGTGGCAAAAGTGACCTGGCCATAGAATTGGCACTGCGGCTGGATGCAGAGATTTTTTCTCTGGATTCTTTAAGCATTTATAAACACATCAACATTCTCTCAGCCAAACCCTCCCAGGTAGAACTTACAAAAGTGCATCATTATGGGATTGATATTCTAGAAATCTCCCAAGAAAACAATGCCATGCTCTTCAAAAAACTGCTTTTAGAAGCAATCAAAACCACAAAAAAGAAAATTTTAATCCTTGTAGGAGGCAGCAGCTTTTATCTCAAGGCCATTTGTGAGGGGTTAAGCATCCTGCCAAATATTACCAAAGAGATCCGCGAGCAAGTCTCTAGCATCCCCACTCCCTATGCCTTCTTGCAAAGTATCGACCCCATCTATGCTGCGCGCCTCAAACCCAAAGATCCTTATCGCATCACCAAAGCCCTAGAAATTTATTTTTCTTCAAAAATGATTCCTAGCGCATATTTTCAAGCACATCCCCCCCTGCCCTTTCCCTATAAGATAGAGCATTTTTGCATTGCCATCAAGCGAGAATTTTTGCGAGAAAAAATCACTCTGCGCACCCAAAAAATGCTAGATCTTGGCGGCATAGAAGAAATAGAAACTCTGCTTAGACTCTACCCCAAAAGCTCACAACCCTTTAGGGCGATCGGCCCAAAAGAGTGCATCGCCTATCTCAACAAAGAAATTAACAAAGAAGAATTAAAAACCCTCATCACCACCCACACCATGCAACTTGCCAAACGTCAACAGACCTTTAACCGCACCCAATTTTCCTCCATGACTTTTTTAGAAAAACCCCTGCTTTTTGATAAAATCCTAAAGCACTATGAAAACTCCAATCAAAGGTAAAATATGTATGCATTATTAAGCGTCAGCGATAAGGAAGGAATTGTAGAATTTGCAAAAGGGCTCATTGACCTAAATTATCAAATCCTTAGCACAGGTGGCACGCTAAAACTGCTCCAAAGCCATGGGGTTGAGGTCTTGGATGTAGCAGAATACACACAAAGTGAAGAAATGTTTGAGGGACGCGTGAAAACCCTGCATCCCAAAATCCATGGGGGCATCCTTTATCGAAGGGATAAAAGCGAGGATGTCGCCACTGCCAAGCAAAAAAACATCGCCCCTATTGATTTGGTTTGCGTCAATCTCTATCCCTTCAAAGCCACCACGCAAAGAACGCAAGATTTTGATGAAATCATAGAAAACATCGATATTGGTGGCCCCTCCATGCTGCGATCTGCTGCCAAAAACTACAAAAGCGTATTGGTAATCACAGACAAAAATGACTATGCAGAGATCTTGCAAAAATTACAAAGCAAGCAAAATACTCTAGAGTTGCGCACAAAAATGATGATCAAGGCCTTTGAGCATACTGCAGAATATGATAGCACCATCGCCAATTATATGAACAAGCGCTTGGAACAAGGCTTTGGGAATAGGATTTTTATCAGTGCAAAAAAGCTTTTCCAAACAAGATATGGGGAAAATCCTCATCAAAAAGGAGCATTTTATGAATTTGAGAATCATTTCAAAGAACATTTTAAAATCCTCAAAGGTGAGCCAAGCTTTAATAATATGACAGACATCAATGCAGCAATCAAGCTTGCCACAAGCTTTCAAGAACGTAAGGCAGTAAGCATCATCAAGCATGGAAATCCCTGTGGCTTTGCCATCAAAGAGAGCCTATTAGAAAGTTATAAACATGCACTATTATGCGATAGTTTGAGTGCCTATGGGGGTGTGGTGGCCATAAATGGCAAAGTAGATCTCACCCTCGCTCAAGAAATTTCTAAAACTTTTATTGAGGTGCTAGTGAGTGCAGATATCACTCAAGATGCCCTAGAGGTATTTGCGGCAAAAAAACGCATGAAAATTTTTACATATGGAGGGGAATTTTTACACAGACATAGCGATGCTTATGATTTTAAGCATATTGAGGGGGGATTGGTATATCAAGAAAATGATCAAGTATTGGCCACAGAAATCAAAAATGCCAAACAAATGGGCAAGGTGGGTGCAGACAAAAACAAAATACAAGACCTAGAGATTGCCTATATCATCGCAGCCATCACCAAATCTAATTGTGTAGCCTATGTGAAAGATAGCACCTTAGTAGCAATTGGAATGGGGATGACAAGCCGTGTGGATGCCTCACGTGCAGCCATTGTCAAGGCAGAAGAGATGGGCTTGAGCTTAGAGGGATCCGTGCTAGCCTCTGAAGCATTTTTTCCCTTCAAAGACAGTATAGAAATGGCTGCAAGCAAGGGTGTAGTAGCCATCATAGAGCCAGGAGGAAGCATTAGGGATGATGAGGTCATCGCCTGTGCAGATGCTCATAATATCGCTTTGTATTTCACGGGTGTGCGCCATTTTTATCACTGATTTGAGTATCACAAAAGCCTAATCAAAGCCTTTTGCTTTCCTATCAAAGAGATCCTCCAAAGCCTCTTTTGAGAGATCTTGTAAGATCTCTTTGGCAAATTCTTGAAATCCCAGCCATTGCTCTACCCTAGCAGCATTCCCATGAGGCACAAATATATCCTTGATTTCAAAGCTCTTTAGCTCTGTATTTAACCCATTTGCGTTCATGAATTCCAGCAAAGCACTGCCCACGCCACCAAGCAAATAGCTATCACTAAAAACATAGATTTTTTGATAATGAGAGAAAATCTCCTTCAATTTCAAATCCAGAGGTTTCACAAAGCGCAGATCCAATAGCCCCGCATTCAAACCAGATTCTCTCAATTCCCTTGCAACCCTCCAAGCCCTCCCCACTCCATTGCCATAACCTACAAGCAAAATCCCCTCTCCCTCATGCAAGACCTCACTCTGCCCCAGCACAAAAGGCATAGGAGCAAATTCCCCCTCCTCTAGCGCAAAACTTCCACGAGGAAAACGAAAGGCACATGGCGAAGCATCAAAATCCCTAGCAAATGCAACCGCATGAGACAAAGTCCCATGATCCCTAGGGGCAAACAATACCATGTTGGGAATTGTTCGCAAATAAGCAATATCCAATAGCCCTTGATGCGTCTCTCCATCTTCTCCCACAATCCCCGCGCGATCAATGGCAAATTTTACAGGCAATCCCATGATGCTTACATCATGAACAATCTGATCATAGGCGCGCTGCAGAAATGTCGAATAAATTGCCACAAAAGGCTTGAAACCCTCTTTTGCCATGGCAGCCATGGAGGTCACTGCATGTTGCTCTGCGATGGCCACATCCCAGAAGCGCTGTGGAAAATTTTCCATCAATAGCTCCATGCCTGTGCCACTGGGCATCGCGGCAGTTACCCCTACAATCTTTTCGTCATTTCTGGCAAGCTCTAATAATGCATTTGCAAACACCTGCGTGGGAGTCTGTTTCTTTGATTTTTTGAGACTCTCTCCTGTTTTGACATCAAAGGGCCCCACTCCATGCCATTTTTCAAAATGCCCCTCAGCGATCTGATATCCCTTGCCCTTGATGGTCTGGGCATGAATAATCACAGGGACTCGCATCTCTGCTGCCATCTTGAGTGTCTGGATAATAAGCTCTAAATCATGCCCATCAATGGGGCCGATGTAGTGAATCCCCATCTCTTCAAACAAAATTCCAGGGGTAATAAGCTTGAAAGATTCTTCAAAACGCCTGGCAAGATATGTCGCACTCTCAGGCATCTTGCCCAAAATCTTTTTAAGCTTGGCTTTGAATCCTTGATAAAAAGGGCTGCTCATAATACTAGAGAGATAACGACTGATTGCGCCAATAGGCTTTGCGATACTCATTTCATTATCATTCAAAATAATAATCATGGGATATTTGCGATCCCCTAGTTCATTAAGCGCTTCATAAACAAGCCCTGCACTCATGCTACCATCACCAATGAGTGCTAATGGCATGCCTTTTTGGCCAGAAAGCGCAAAAGCCTTTGCCACCCCTACTCCCAGAGAAATGGAAGTAGAGCTATGTCCTGCAATAAAATAATCATCTAAAGATTCTTGGGGATTGATAAATCCACTGATTCCCTGAAATTGACGCAGTGTAGAAAAGCTCTCCCAACGGCCTGTGAGAAGTTTGTGTGCATATGCTTGATGGCTTACATCATAGATGAAGGGATTTTTTCTGCAATCAAAAATATGATGCATCGCCACAATCAACTCCACCGCCCCCAGGGTCGAGCTTAGATGGCCACCATTATGACTCACCACCTCCAAGATTCTCGTGCGGATCTGCGCGCACACCTCCTGCAATTGTACAACATCCATTTCTTTGAGCGCAGGCAGAGGCGGGGGGAAATTCATGATTCTGGATTGTCTAATACATTTTGCTTTAATACTCGAAAGCGTGTCATCACATTGCCATCGATATTCCCAGCCTTAGAAGAGATTACCACTCCTCCTTTTGCGATGTTGTCATCTGCTTGTAGCTGGATATTTTTGAGATCCAGATTCTCCCGCAAATAGGGATAATCCAGCGTATTTACGCGCAACTCTACTTGCGTGATATCCTTCATACTTTCCATGAGATTATGGCAAAGGGAGAGGGCGATTTTTTGGTGATTTTCCTCAATTTCCTTGACAATCACCTCGCGCGCGATGTCTAGAGCAATCTGTGCTAAATCCTTCTCAAGCTCTTGAACCTTATTCTCAGAAAGCTTTAGAGATTTTTCCAGCGTGACCACAGCGTTGATGAGGGATTGACGCTCTTTTTGCACAGATTCTAGCATCTCTTGCCTAGCCTTCTCCTCTCCTTCTCGCAACCCCTCTTTGTATCCATCATTACGAGAAATTGCCACACGCTCCTCTAGATCGCTTTGCTGTTTTTCTACCTGCAACTGCATTTTGGCAAGCGAGGAGGCAAGCTCATCGGTTTTTTGGAGCAAGCGCTCAATAAGCTCTTTTTCAAAGCTATTTGCAGGCGTGCTTTGCATCTGCTGTGCCGGAGCAGCAGGGGAAGGAGTGATGTCATCTGTAGGCATTTCTTTGCCAATGGTTTTGAATTGGTATTTCTGGATATTGTGATTTTCCATTTTGGATTGATAAATTAGGTCTTGCTGACTGGAATCATTCGACAATATCATCTTCATCTCCTATTTGGATTAATCCTTGATCTGAGAGATTTTGTACAATCTCTACGATCTTTCTCTGCGCCGCCTCAATATCACGTACCTTGACAGCACCCAAAAACTGCATTTCCTCAACAAATTGCTCACTTGCCCTTGTGCTCATATTGTCCAAAAATCTTTGCTTCAGCTCATCTGGAGCAGTCTTGAGCGCAAGGGTGAGTTCGCGCTTGTCCACGACTTTCAAAATCTCGCGAATGGCATTTTTGTCAAGCTTGGTGATATCTTCAAAAGTAAACATCATTTCTTTAATCTCACTAGCAAGCTGGGGTTCGAGTTGCTCGATATAAGAAATCGTAGTTTTTGCAGCCTTTTGTCCCAGACGATTGAACATCTCTGCCACCGCGCGCGGCCCACCGACCTCAACCTTATAGCTGGTAAGAGATTCGAGTTTGCCCTCTAAGACTGTAGAGACTCTCTTGATGACTTGTGGAGGGATATCTCCTAGATTTGCCATGCGCACAGAAATTTTTGCCTTCATGTCATCCTGGAAATACCCCAGGGTCTCTGCAGCTGCCAAAGGTTCCATATGCGCTAGGATCAATGCAATGGTTTGAGGATGCTCATTGACAATAAAATCTGCGAGCTGCTGAGGGCGAACTTTTGAGAGATAGGAGAAATTTTTAGCAGACTGCATGGACTTACTAAGCTTTTCTAACACCTTCTTTGCTCCGTCTGTCCCAAGAGTGCGAATGAGCAACTCTTTAGCATATTCCAATCCACCATTATTGATATATTGATTGCTCTCTAATATCACATAAAATTCCTCCAAGACCTCTGCTCCGATAGCCTTGTCGGTGCCATTGAGCTGGATGATATGCTTGCTAATTTCTGAAATGCTCTCCACATCCAAATGTCGGAAAATCTCTGCTGTGAGATCTTCGCCAATCTGTATCAAAAGAATCGCAATCTTTTCTGCCATAGAAAACTCATCATATTGAGCCTTCTGTTTAGGATTTAAGTTCACTGCCATCTTCTCTCCTTGGACGGATTATTTCATATCTGGATTGATTTCATCTTTGATCAGCGTTTTAAATAGCATGGCAATTTCCTCGGGCTTCTTCTCGATGATGTTTTTTGTCTTTTCTAGCAAAACATCATACCGCACTTCCTCTTCATTGAAATTCTTGCCAATACCAAGCTGCTCTTCCACTCTCTTCCTCATTTCGCTAAATTTATTGACGTCCTCATCTTCGTCGTCAGTGGCCTCAAATAAAGACTCCACCTTCTCCTCTTCGTTGTTCTGTGTCTCTAGCATGCGCTCTGCAAAGGGAACGATGATCTTGCGATAAAAAATAAAAATAATGAGTGCCACAATGAGATATTTTAACAGCGGCGTAAAGGGCTTTAGATACATTTCCAATTTGCTAGCAAATCGATCCATCTTGCCCTCTGGCACAAAGGTCTGGCTCTTAGCATTAAATTCAAAATTACTCACTGTGACATCATCACCACGCTTTTGATTATAGCCAATGGCCTGTTTGACTAGGAGGTTGATTTTTTCCATTTCTGCTTCACTCAAAGGGACAAATTCCATATGCTCTAGCCCATCTTCTTTATTGAGCACGCGCTTATAGCGTCCATCCACCACGACCGCAGCAGAGAGCCTTGTGAGCACGCCAAATTCTCCCTTAATCTCATTGACAGTTTTTCCCACTTCATAATTTGTAGTATTTTGGGTTTTTTCGTATTTCTCTCTACCATTTTGGCTATCTAGGCCCTGCACAGGCCCAATGTTACTCACCGCCCCTGGTACACCGCCAATCTGCTTCTCTTGGGCCCCCTCTCTTTTTTCTTCCAAGTTTTGCTCGCTGCGCACAACATTATTGGGGTCATAGATCTCTTGCAGGCTCTTACGCTGGGAAAAGTCAAAATCTGCATTGACCTTAGCCACCACCTTATCCTCGCCACCCACTACTGGAGAGAGGATGTTCAAAATCTTTGCCTCCAAGGCACGTTCGATATTTTGCTTGTATTTCAATTGCGCAGCAGCCACTTCTTTGGAAGATGTGATCTCATCATCCTCTCCTAGCGGCTCACCATTCTGGCTTACCAATTTGACATTTTCCACCGTGAGATTGGGAATGGCTGCAGCCACGAGATTTTTGATTCCAAAGATCTGGGCGCTAGTTAGTGCTGCACCCTGTCTGATACCAAGCATGACCGAGGCTGTGGGAGGAGTTTGTTGGCTGACAAATACCGAGCTTTTTGGCATGGCAATCAATACATTTGCTTTTTGGATGGGAGCTAGGGATTCGATGGTACGGGAAAGCTCCCCTTCGATGGCACGCAGGAATTTGACACGATGCTCCTCATCTGTCATGCCAAAATCCTTGGTATCAAAAATCTCAAATCCCACCTTGCTATTTTTGGGGATCCCTTGAGAAGCAAGCTCAATGCGCTGCTCATAGACCTTGTCTCTGGGGATGAGAATCGTCTCTTCATTGGGGATTTTATAAGGGATTTGGTTTTGTTGAAGATGCTGGATGATGAGGGCATTATCTCCTGGGGTGAGTCCCTCAAAAAGTACTGAATAGCCATCGCTGCGGCTTTTTCCATTGGTGGCAAATACGATCAGAAACACAAAAAACGCAATGGCTGCAATCACGCCCCCAATCACGATAACGCGCTGCTTCTTGCTAAAGCGCTGGAAAAAATTTAATATTTGAGAAAAAACCGCCCTTAGATCCAAAAATTACCTCAGACAAAAATGTGTGCTATTTTACGATAAAAATGCTTGCAAAAAACTAAAAACCTTGAGATTTTGCTCCTCTGTGCCGATGGTGATTCTCACTGCATTCATCCCATAAGAGGCCAGATCTCTGATGATGATCCCTTTTTGCATGAAGGCCTCTGCAAGCGCGCTGCTATTTAGCCTTTTTCCCTCGCAAAAAAATACGATGAAATTGCTCCAAGAATCCAGATATTCAATACCATGAGCATCGGCAAAATCCTTGTATTTCTGCATTTCTGTGAAATTCTTTGCGATACATTCTCTCACAAATACCTCATCACCAAGTGCAGCACAGGCAGCCTCCAAGCTCAAAGTCCCCACATTAAAGGGCGGGCGCATCTTATAGAGCTGAGAAATCAAGGATTTTTCTGCGATGCCATATCCCATGCGCATCCCCCCTAATCCATAAGCCTTAGAAAAAGTCCGCAGCAAAATCACATTGCCAAAGCGCTCAAAAAGCTTGGGATCTAGTGCTTTTTTTGGATCCTTGTAGCTAGCATATTCCTGATAGGCTCCATCTAAAATCACCAAACACTCCTTATCAATGTTTTCCAAAAACTCCTCCACCGCCTTTGCATCTAGACACTCTCCTAGAGGATTATTGGGGGTGCACAAAAAAATAATCTCTGGTTTATGCGCAGCATAGAGGTCTAGAAATTCCTCCAAATCATGCTCATGGCTAGTAGTTTTTAGCACCTGGGCACCAACTTGCTTGGCATAGATCTCATACATCGCAAAGGTAATCCCTGCCATCAAAACCTTGCTTTTCTCATTGCATTTGGCGCGCACGCAAAACTCAAGGATCTGATCACTCCCCGCTCCGATGATGAGATTCTCTGGACTGATGTGAAATTTTTGTGAGAGCAAGGCTTTGAGCGCACTCATAGAATCATCAGGATAAAGATTAATGAAAGAGAGTTTTTTTTGCAATGCCTCTAATACGAGTTTTGAGCAGCCATAGGGATTTTCATTGCTGGCTAGCTTGATGACCTCTTGGGGTTTAATTCCATATTTTTCTACCACTTCCTCGATGGGGCGCCCAGCCTGATAGGTTTTTATGGCATTGAGACAAGGATTGAAATGCATGAGAAGCTCCTAAAATTCATAGATTTGTTTTTGCTTTTGCACAAAAAACACACCCTGCTTGTAACCTGCTTGATACGCAAGATCTAAGCAGATCTCATAGCCATAGCCAATATGCTCTATTTGATGAGCATCCGAACCAAAGGTGATCTCCACGCCTAGCTCATGGGCTAAGCGCAAAATCTCAAGGCTTGGGTATTGCTCTGCGATAGGTTTGCGAAGGCCCGAGGCATTGATCTCTAAGGCAAGCCCATTGGCAGCGATGGCATGCAAGGTAGAGGCAATCTTATCCCAAACTTCAGGGGGAGGCTGGTGATGGAAAACCTTTAGCAAATCCAAATGCCCCACCACCTGGAACAATCCGCTTTGAGCCATTTGCGCAATGGCATCCAAATACTCCTGCCAACACTGCAGCATGTCGCGCTTTTTGTACTCGCCCATAAATTCTGGATTATCAAAACCCCAATCACCCAAAAAATGCACCGAGCCAATCAGATAATCCAGCCTAGCAGAAAAAATCTCTTTTGGCACAAGCTCTTTTCGCGCTGGGAAAAAATCCACCTCCAAGCCCAGCAAAACCTCAATTTTACCTTGATATTTTTCTTTGAGCGCCAAGATCTCTGCGCAGTAATCTTGAAATTCACAAATCCCCATGCGATAATCCCTATCAAAATCCATAGGGTTGTGACAGGAAAAGCCAAACACATCAATCTTTTTAGCAATGGCTTTTTGTACATATTCTTCTGGGGTGCCGCTGGCATGTTTGCAGCGAGGGGTGTGATTGTGAAGATCAACTCGCATCATCTTTGTGCTAGCTCTTGCTTCAAAAACTCTTCGAGATTAAATTTTTTGCGATGATTTTGGGTGAAAAGGTGGATCATGATATCCCCTAAATCCACCACAATCCAATCTTCGCTCTCCTCATCCACAGAGTAAAAATGCTCCCCTCTTGGCTTGAGCTCGGTTTTAAGCAGGTCTAGCAAGGCATAGGTATGCCTCCCTGCCATGGATGTAGCAATAATGACATAATCTACGATATAGTCCTTTTCTCGCACATCAATGCATTCAATGTCTTCTGCCTTCTTGCTTCCAAGGATCTCTATGATAAAATCCAGTCTCTCTTGTCTCAAATTTGCTCCTTAAAATTTTCCAATACTTCTTGCAAGATCAAAGATGGAATCCACGCTCTCTCCAATCCCTTGCTCGCGCGAATCTGCGTGGAAGAAATGGGAACAGTGATATTTTTAAGGCAGATCTCCTGCCCCACTTTGGAGGGGAATTCAAACCCCTCGCGCCGCACCATAATAAATCGTACCTTTTTTTTGAGCTCATCAACTCTATGCCATTGATGCAATGTAGCAAAATTATCCTCACCCAAGATCACATCGATTTGGCTGGGCTTATAGCGATCTTCTAAATACTCTATAGTCTGTATGGTATAGGTAATCTTGTGAGTAATTTCATAATCACTCACCAATACCTTATCCCATTCTCCACAAATCTTCCTCATCCATTTGAGTCGAAGCTTCTCGCTGAAGATACAGGGGAATTTCAATGGATTGTGATAGGCCACCATCACGACGAGCAAATCCATGGGGATGGATTTGGACACCTCTTTGATAATCTCAATATGAGCAATATGCGGAGGATCAAAGCTCCCCCCATACAGGACTAAATGCATCAAAGATCTTTGGGGAAATGACCAGTTTGCGTGAGTTTGGAGAATTTCACTCCCTTGAGTCCAGCAATCTCCAAAGCAATCTGATGAATGTCTGCACTCTTGCCTCGGAAGATGATGGTCTCCAAGCAATTGTGATGATCTAAGTGGACATGCGTGGTACATAGAATCTCAGTATCTGCGCTATGCTGGATGTCAATCATGCGCTGATTGAGCTCCCTTTGGTGGTGATCATACACAATCACAAACACCGCCACCTTATCCTCGCTATTGTCATCTTTTTCCCAACTTTCCTGGACAATCTTCTCTCGAATCAAATCGCGTATCACCTCTGATCGAGAGGCATAACCTTGATTGGTGAGGCGAGCATCCAAATTGTCCAAGAGGTTTTTCTGCAGTGACACAGAAAAACGCATAAGGGAGTTTTTTTCCTTTTCCATAGTCCGCATTGAGAATCCTTTTTCTTTGAATTCTAGCAAAATTCAAGGAAAAAAACAGTCAAAATTACACAAAAATATGAAAAATGAAACCCATTTCTATGAAAATTTCACCACTGCTTTGCATATGCAAAATTCACGCGCCAGTCACCGCCCTGATGCAAACATGAGTCAGGAATAGACTACCTGCACACTAGGCGGGGTTGTTTGAGTCCAGCAATCTCCAATTATTGGCAAATTCACAGAGGCCAATACAAAAAGCATCAAATAGACCCAAAAAATACTCGCCGCCAATGCCAAAAACACACTAACAAAAAAAGCACTATCCAAAATGATTACCAGCTTTGGAGGGTCATGGAAATATTCCAAAGTCTTAGCACAAATTATGAGAAACTTTCCCAGAAATGTGCTAGAATTTAAGAAAAACGATGAAATAAAAACAATGAAAAAAATCAGGCACTTTTTTAGAAAATTCCATATTTATGCAAGCATATTTTTTCTTCCCATGGCGCTGCTTTATACCATCACTGGCATTTTGTACATCTCTGGAATCCGCCAAGACCACAATCTAGGGCAGCAGAAATTTAGTATCTTTGCCAAGGATCCCATACAAGATCTAAGAAGCTTTACTCTAGATTTTCTCAAAGAAAATCACCTAGCCATTCCCTCAGACACTGCGCTCAAAAAAGACTCTCGAGGCAAGGGTTTTGTGATGGGAAGTGCGGGATATTTCATCACCATTGAAAAGAAGGAAAAAAGCATCAATATAACCACCAATAAGCGCAGCTTTATTGGTAATAGCATCATGCTTCACAAAGCCAAGGTCGCAAAACCCTTTGTCATCTTTAGCATCGTTTTTAGCGCCATGCTCTTGCTCTTTTATTTCAGTGCCTTTGTCATGACTTCTTGGTGTTCTCAAAATCGCAAGGCCAGTTTATTATTTTTCTTACTGGGACTACTTACTACCATAACTACAGCGCTTGCGAGTCTTTAGGCTTGTGGGCGTGGAACCACTCCAAAAAATCTGCAAAATATTTTTCTTTTCCCACTTCGTTAAATACCTCATGACGACAATGGGCATAGAGCTTGAGATCCACATCCACAAACCCCTGATCACGCAGATGGTTATAGGCCTTTTTTACCCCCCTGCCAAAGGCACCACAAGCATCCTCCAACCCACTCATCATCAAGATAGGGAGTCTGGGACAGGGCAGAGGCTTAGGATAATCAGAAAAGACTCTATCTAACCCCTGGAAGAGATTGCCAAAGCTATTGAGCGTAAAGAGAAAATGCGCCTTCCTATCTTCATCATAGGCCTCCACCACAGAAATATCACTGCAGATCCAATGAGACTTACTATAGGGCTTGGTTTTCCTGAAATGTCTATTAAATTTTCCTAGAGAAAATCTAAAGATGAGCTGTTGTGCAAGGGCGGAGAGATCCCTTTTAAGATGAATCTTTTGCAGAGAAAAACAAAGCCTAGCGCCAAAAGAGGCAAGGAAAACTGGAGAGGGGCTGCCTGTGAGCACCAACATCGCGATGCTTGGCGCATAGATTTGTATATAGCGACGCGCTAGCAAGGATCCCATGCTATGGCCAATCATGATGACTTTGGCATTGGGATTCTCTTCATGGATGAGGTCATTTAGATTTTTCATGTCTTGCATAGCTTTTTCAAAGCCATCCCCTCCCATCTCTCCTAGATACACAGGCCCGCCGATACTCTCTCCATGCCCGCGATGATCATTGATATAGACACGAAAGCCCTCGCGTGTAAGGCTTTGGCATAGCCATACATAGCGTTTCCTATGCTCGATCATACCATGTGCGATCTGCACAACATAGCCATTGAAATGCTCTGGCTCATACACATCAAAAATAACATTTCCAAAATCACTTTGTAGTTTTCGCATCATCTCTCGCTTATGTTTGGGATTTTTTGGGTTTTTTGATCCCTAGCCTGGCTAGGGATTCTCCAGCTGCCCTGGATCATAGGATTCCAAAAAAATGGCCTGAGACTGGAGGTGAAAGACTCTTTGGGTGGTGTTTGGATTTTGGATAATATACAAAAAGACAGAATCCAGGGAGTTATTATAAGGAGTGGCGGGGAGGTCTTGGAATGCCCCACTCTCATATCTACGCACAAGAATCGCCCTCCCCAAGCTATCAAAAACACTAAAATTACAGATGCCCTTGAAACATTTGGCATTCAAGATCATAGGCTTTTGATTGGCGCGCTTTAAGAGAAAATTCCTCTGTGAAAAATCTTTGACCTGCACTGCGAGGGCATTTTTTGGAGTTTTTGGTCCCTTAGGGCGGCAAGCCTCCAAAAATAACACCATGACAATGAGCACGATGCTTGTAAAAAAACCTCTCATTCCCATCCTTACGACTGACTTTGGAATTCTACAAGAAATTCTTGTTTTTTTGGAAATGACAACATTTTGCTAGAAAATTTAGTAAAAAGTGCAGCTCAAATCTCGCAGTTTGCAAAAATCCCTGCACAAAAAACCAAAAATCAAATAGGCATCAAAATCGATGATAGATAGATAGGGCCATATAATTATCAACCGCGCCATTCTCAAGCGTTCTGCTATCCACATCCACACTCACGACTGTATTGGGATTGTAGCGTCTGGCAAAGAGATAAGAAAGCCCATATCCCAACAAGGCCCCAGCAATCACCTGGGTGATGGTGTGACGCCTAGCATATATGCGCGAAATCCCAACAAGTCCTGCAAGTATTGTCACTGGCACACCCAGCTTCCAGCCATAGCGTCTCTGCATGAAGCCTGCTGCAGAAAATGCTGAGGCAGTATGACCTGAGGGGAACCCATTATAACCTGTGCCATCTGGTCTCTTGCTAATCGCAGCCCAGTCAGGATGCGTTTTAGCGATGGCTGCAAATGCAAGTTTGCTTGCATAAGTCACCACCAAGGTGCTTCCCACGCCGATTGCAAGATAGCCCAAACCTTTGTAATCCCTGATTGCAAGAGAATAGGACGCTGCAAGAACAGGCAAAAACTGAAAAATATCTCCATAAATCTGAAATGCTGATTCTTCTTTAGCGCGGATGGTATTTGGCACCAATAAACAAAACACAAGGCAGAGGATGCAAAAATGTTTCTTTGTGATTTTCATAATGGGAAACCTCAAGAATCTCAGGAAAGTGGTATGCCCAGAGGGATTCAAACCCCCGACCTACAGGACCGCAACCTGTTGCTCTATTCAGCTGAGCTATGGACACATCTCATGTTGTAGAGCGCAATTGTAGCCAAAAAAACTTTAAATTTATTTGAAAATTTGAAAAAATATCATAGAATTCCAAGGCAAGATTTTCTTGCTAAATTTTTAGAAAGTGGGTGATTTTATGCCTGGGATCAAAGTTCGCGAGAATGAATCATTTGATGAAGCATATCGCAAGTTCAAAAAGCAAACCGATCGCAATCTTGTAGCCACAGAATGTCGCGCAAGAAGATTTTTTGAATCCGCAACCGAAAGACGCAAAAAACAAAAAATCAATGCGAAGAAAAAAATGCTCAAAAGACTCTATATACTTCGCAGATACGAATCTAGGTTGTAACCTATCATATTTATTTTAATTGGGGCTAAGGCCCCGTGCCACACTATAAATTATTTCTAGTTATTTTTGGAGGTTTTGTCGATGCAATTTAGTGGAAAAAATGTCCTAATTACTGGGGCAAGCAAGTCAATTGGAGCGGATATTGCTAGAGTACTTGCAGGATATGGAATCAAAGTATGGATCAATTATCGGAGCAAACCAGAGCTTGCAGAAAATCTCAAAAGAGAGATTGAGGCAGATGGCGGCAGAGCAGCGCTAATTCCATTTGATGCCACGGATGAGACAACATTCACAGAGGCCATAAAAATTATTCTTGAGAGTGATGGTGAATTGGCCTATCTTGTCAACAATGCTGGGATTACCAACGACAAATTAGCCCTAAGGATGAAAACAGAGGAATTTATGGGAGTAATTGATGCCAATCTAAAATCTTGCTTTTTGGGATGCAGAGAAGCTTTGAAAATCATGAGCAAGCAGAGAATGGGAAGTGTAGTTAATATTGCTTCAATCATCGGAGAAAGAGGTAACGCGGGACAAACAAACTATGCGGCGAGCAAGGGCGGGATGATTGCCATGAGCAAGTCTTTTGCTTATGAAGGAGCGCCAAGAAATGTGCGCTTTAATTGCGTCACTCCAGGGTTTGTGCAGACAGACATGACAGATGGACTCAGCGAAGAAATCAAAGACACCTACAAAAAAAGCATTCCACTTGGGCGCATGGCAAGCGGAAGGGAGATCGCCAATGCTGTGGCATTTTTGCTGAGTGATAACGCTAGCTATATCACCGGGGAAGTATTAAAGGTAAATGGTGGACTTTATATGTAATTTCATCATAGGGGATGGAGTGACAAAAGATCCATCACCTCTTGTTTGAATTTCACAGCATTCAATAAAAAATAACAGAACACTAAGCAGCAAGATACCACCTCCCAGAACCCACAAAAAACAAATCTGCAAGAAAGACAAAAATGCAAATAAGGAATTCCTTAAGAAATAAAAAATTCTTCCGACCCTATTGCCAGCACTCTTGCATTTTCCCTTGCTTAGCTTTGTAAATATACAAGACACGAACAAGAGCTTCTCTTATACACAAACTCACTCTCTTTCAATACCCCATTGGTGGTATAATGGAATCTATTTTTCCTAGATTCAAGGGCATTTTATGATCACTTTTTCTCACATACCACTAGAGGATTTCCTCGCTCCTCACAATCCAAAAGCACCCCAAAAGCAAACCATAGAGGATTTTGAAAAAGAACTAAAAACCTTCCTAGAAAAGGCACAAACTAGAGAGGATGAAGAATACCAAAAAAATGAAATCAATAAATTCCTAAACAAAGTCTATGGATATGACTGCAATACCAAGGGGAATATTGATAGCGCAATCTATGTCGATAATGAAGCCCAGGTCTTAATTGAAGTCAAGGCGCTCAAAAATAAAGCAGAATTTCCCAAAGATAAAGAAAACCCCCTAAGCAAAGCCCTTTGTGAGGGGATTCTCTATTTTTTAAGAGAAAGAGAAAAACATAACAACAACTCCATCAGGCACATCATCCTCTGCAACCCTTGTGAATTCTATGTCTTTGATGCCAGGAGATTTCATGTCTTCCTCAAAGATGCAAAAATCAAAAAGCTCTATGAGAACTGCGAGCACAAAAATGGCACAGACTCCTCGACGCAGAAATTCTACGCAGACCTAGAAAAAACCCTGAAAGAAGACTTTAAAGGCGAGCTTGCCTTTACCTATTTCGCACTAAAAGATGATTTCACCACAGAGGGGCTCTCCCTCATCTACCAGCTTCTAAGCCCGGAGGTGCTTCTCAAAGCAAGAAAGACGCTGGACGCCAATACACTCAATCAAGGCTTTTATGAAGAGCTGCTCTATCTCTTGGGGCTAGAAGAGATTAGCGAGGGTGGCAAGATCCTCATCAAGCCTAGCAAAGTAGAAAACACCCTCTCAAATGCCATCACCAAGGCCTATGAGCTCAACGAGGAAGAGATCTTCACACTTCTCACCACTTGGAATAATCGCATTTTATTTCTTAGGCTTTTAGAATCCATGCTTTTAGGATTTAAGCATATTCATAAGCCATTTTTGGATGCCTCCATTATCAAAGACTTTGGCACCCTGCAAAATCTCTTTTTTGAAGTGCTGGCTAAAGAGCCTGATGCCCGCTCCCCCTCGCTCATCCCTGAATTTGCCGCCATCCCCTATCTCAATTCCAGCCTCTTTGATCGCATTTCTTTGGAGAGAGAGGGCAAGATGATCGGAGGGCTCTATCCCAGTGAGCTGGTTTTATTCCCCCAATCCATCCTCAAAAAAGACAAAAGATTAAAAGACACGCACTCCCTCCCCTGGCTTGCCTATCTCTTTGAGTTTTTGCATGCCTATGACTTCACCACCACAGCCAAAGACATCACAGAGGGAGTCAAACAAAACCATGACAGGCTTATCAACTCAGCCGTCCTAGGCCTAGTCTTTGAAAAGCTCAATGGCTACAAAGAAGGATCCTTCTATACCCCAAGCTTTATCACTAGCTATATGTGCAAAGAAGTCATCACACAAGCACTCCTTGATAAACTCAACTCTACTTATTCTTGGAAATGCAAAAACTTAAAGGAGCTTAGAGAGGAGATGGGAATCAAAGGATTTCGTGAGCATAAAGAAGAGTTTTTTCAAACTTTTCTCTCTCTAAAGATCTGTGATCCTGCTGTGGGAAGTGGGCATTTCCTAGTCTCAGCACTCAATGAGATGATACAAATCGCCTACACACTCAAACTCATTCCCGCGCTCTATGAATCCACCCTAGAGCTAGAAAATGATGAAATCCTTATCAAAACTAACAATGAGCTCCATCAATACACCAAACCCAGCTCTCCTATCCAAAAATCTCATCAAATCCAAGTCGAACTCTTTACTCTCAAAAAACAAATCATTGAAAACTGCCTCTTTGGTGTGGATATCAATCCCAACTCCTGTGAGATCACAAAGCTAAGGCTCTGGATAGAACTGCTCAAATATAGCCACTATCTCTTTGATGCAGAGGGAAAAAACACAGGCACACTAGAAACCCTGCCCAATATTGACATCAATATCAAATGCGGGAATTCTCTCATCTCTTATTTCCCTCTAGATTCCAAACTTTCCATAGGCCAGACTCTAAGCTTTTCCAAAAATCTCAAAACCCAAATCCAAAGCTACAAAGATTCTGTAATGCTTTATAAAGAAGGCCTAGGAGAAAAGAATAAAATCCTGCAAGATATCACAAATATCCAATCCCTCCTCATCTCCTATCTCATCGAGCAAAAGCCTGAAAAACTTGAGCTTTTAAAAATGCTAGAGAGCTTTGTGGAGGATTATGGCGACTCTAGCTTTGATATAAGCAGTGACTTTGGCATGGAGATGCTAAGGCTTATAAGAAGCAAAAATTTTAGATTTACCCCTACACTCACAAGCCTAGAGCCAGCCCCCATAGATTCAAGGGCAGAGAAACTACTAGCTAGAATCAAAGAATGCTATGAAGTACTAGAGAATCTTAAAACTTCCCATGCCTTTGAGTGGCGCTTTGCATTCCCTGAAGTGCTAGATGAGGAGGGGAATTTCCTAGGCTTTGATGCTGTGATTGGCAACCCGCCGTATATCCGCCAAGAACTCATAAAAGATCTCAAACCTCATCTTTCCAAAAATTATAAGATCTATAAGGGCACCAGTGACATCTATACCTATTTTTTTGAAAGAGGGGCAAGCTTGCTGAGAAAAAATGAAAACGCAATCCTCTCTTTTATCACCAGCAATAAATGGGCAAGAGCTGGCTATGGAGAACTCTTAAGAAAATGGATCCTTGAGCAAATGACCCTAAAAACTTATATTGACTTCAATGGAGAAAAAATCTTTGAAAGTGCTAGCGTAGATACTTCCATCACCACACTCATCAATGCTAAATCAGAAAAAAATCATATGCTAAGCTTTCTAGCCTGTGACTCTCTAGACAAACTTCATCCTAAAAACTTCCAATCCCTCTGTATAAATTCCCTAAGTAGTGAGAGCTTTAGCTTCCAAGATCCCAAAAGTCTGGCCATCAAAGCAAAGATGGAGAGCATCGGCACACCGCTAAAGGATTGGGATATTTCTATCAATTATGGAATCAAAACAGGCTATAATGAAGCCTTTATCATCACTACAGAAAAAAGAGGGGAGATTTTAGGGGCTTGTGATGATAGTGAGAAGAGCCATATCAATGGCTTGAGTGAAAGAGAGCGCACAAGGGAATTAATCAAACCGATTTTGCGCGGGAGAGATATTAAGCGATATGGCTATGAATGGGCGGGGTTGTGGCTCATTAATACCCACAATGGTTATATAGACAATTCGTCTCTTGGCGGCTTTTGCGGGAGCTTGCATTTGTCTCACTGCGAAGCACAGACAAGTGCGTCTCATTCCTCAAATCCTACGCAACCCACAAAATCCACTCAAGATACTAGAATTGCAAATGCTTCCGCCAAAGAATCTCAAAAAATTAAAATTCCACCAATAGATATTAATCAATATCCAGCACTCAAAGCCCATCTTGATTTGCATTGGGATAAAATTGCAAAGCGTCTTGATAAGGGAATAACTCCCTATAATCTTAGAAATTGTGCGTATTTACCCGAATTTGCCAAACCTAAAATTGTCTATAGCGAAATCGTGCGTGAGCCACAATTTTATTTAGACAATGGCGAATTTAAGTTTGGAGCTTTCTATGCAGAGGCGACAAGCTTTATTTTGAGTGGAAATGAGAGTTTTGAGAGTTCTTTAGAATATCTTTTAGGGATTTTGCATTCCAAACTTGCTACTTTTGCATTTAAGAGTTTTTATGCAGGAGGAGGATTAGGTGAGAGTGGCTATCGCTACAAAAAGGCATTTTTAGAGCGGCTTCCCATCCCAAAGATTAGCAAGAGTCAAGAATATGATTTTGTAGAACTTGTCAAAGAAATAATACAAATCAAGCAAGATGCGGCAGGAGACACACAAAATAACCAAATGAGTGCGACTAAAGTCGCACATCCAAGCAAAGCCGATGCTTACAAAATTTTAGAATCTAAACTAGATTCTATGGTCTATGCACTCTATGGCTTAAGCAGCGAAGAGATAGCAATTATTGGGGGGGGGCAATATATAGTCTTTGCGCTGTTGCTTGTGGGCGCTATCCACTCAAAGCTGCTTGATTTACTCAAGCTTTTGTGCGAGCATTTTGCATCTGAACTCAAAGAGGCTTTTTATTTCTGTGAGGGATTGAGCGTGCCGAATTATCAGTATGAAGGCAAAATTATCTATCCAAATATGGCAAAAGAATTTATTGCCCATCTTGATACACAAGGATTTTTTACCAATCAAAAATGCTTTATTTTAACGGATAATGTCAGGGATAAAGATAGATTACTCTATCTCACTGCGATTCTAAACTCTAAGACAAATTTTTGGTATTTTAAGCAAATCGGAGCAACTTTGGGGGCAAGTGGCTATGAGATGAGTAAAATTTTTGTAGAAAAACTCCCTATTCCCAAAAATCCAGATGCAAAAATCCTTACACAAATTGAGGATTTGGCAAGCAGAATCATAGAATTACGCAAATCTCTTGAAGAAATGCTAAATACACAAAAGTCAAAAGCAGAAAACAAAATAGAGACAAAAGAGGAAATCCAATCAAAAGAGCTAGAGCAAAATCTAGATTCTCTGATCTATAAGCTTTATGGATTGGATGAAGAGGAGATAAAAATCATCGAATCAGAATTCAGCAGCAAGAGAGAGAGAGAGAGATCTGAAATAATTGATAAAGTCTATCAATTAGTCCTACTCTTTATCCAATCAAGATTTGCTAGCACTGATTTCAAAATCCTAAATCCTGCGGAATCTAGTAAAACTGCTCAAAATTTAGAATCTAACAAAGTAGCACAAATTCAGCAAAATTTCTCAAGACTCCTGCAAGATCCAATTTCTGATAGAGTGTATCAGGGCAAGATTGTGTGGAATAGAATTTCGCAAGAACTTTGCTTTAGTTACGATAATAAGGGGTATATGATTTTAGATTCTATGTTCATGATAACATGCTCAAAAGATATTTTTATCAAATATCTTTTGGCTTTACTTAATTCCAGTCTTTCAAAATATTGGATAAAAAATAATGCTGCGACTTTGGGTGATGGTATTTATGGGGCAAAAATTTATATAGAAAAACTCCCTATTCCAAAAATCACACAAACCAATCAAAAAATAGTAGAACAAATCACAAGCCTAGTAGATGAGATTCTCGTAATCAAGGCAAATTGTCATTCTGAACCTGCGTTAGCAAGTGAAGAATCTCTAGGCAAAAAATCAAGGGGTTCTCAGGGCGATGTTTCGGGCATTCGCCCTCAACATGACAAATCCGACACAAGCACCTTAGAATTCTATGTTGACTCTTTGGTGTACCAACTATATAATCTCACAGACGAAGAAATCAAAATCATAGGAGGCAACAATGGCTAATATCGAATATAAGCTTTTTGGCGATATTAATTTGCAAGATACTTTTTTTGATTCCTTGAGGCAGGATTATCAAGGTTTTAATGTTGGTATGAGAAGAAAGCCTTGCAAGGTGAAAAAGCCTATATTCTGTACGAAAAAGATGAGTTGGTTTGTTTTCTGTATCTCAAAGAGGAAAACCCCCATCGACAACACAGGCATCACACACCGCCTTTGGATTCAACTAAAACTTGGATATTTTTATCAAAGCACAATTAAAACAATATTATAAAAGTAGGCAATATCCAAAAATCATCAAAATGACTTATAATGTTTCTTTTAAAAAGAGGGTGGTTTTAGGTACATTGCGCATGATTCTTGGTATAAAGCCCAACTATTGGGGATTCGTATCCCTAAATGATGATGAATTCCAGCAAACTCTAAAAGCTGGAGAGGTGAATGAAAGTATTATTATCCATTAAGCCTGAATTTGCCAAAGCCATTTTCAATGGCAAGAAAAAATTTGAATATCGTAAGGTGCTTTTTAAAAAAGAAGTTAAAACCATACAAGTCTATGTAACAAAACGAAGTTTCTTTAGAAAACAGGTGCCGCGCAGTTTCTGCAGTCAAACCTGTGGAAAAATCATCGGGGAATTTGAGATAGAGGAAATCATAGAAGGCAATCCCGCAGAAGTTTGGGAAAAGACAAAAAGACATTCAGGCATTAAAAAATCTTTTTATATGCAATATTTTCAAGATAAGCAAGTAGCCTATGCAATAAAAATCAAAAATATCAACAAATACAAAGAGCCTCTATGCCCTTATAAGGAATATGAGAATTTCACCGCCCCGCAATCTTTTAGATATATCTAAGAAATAGAAGTAGATGAAAATATTTATTCTTATTTATTCTGAAATAAAATAAACTACAACAAGGGTAGAAAATGAAAGAGCTTGACAAAAAAAGTCTAGAAAATGCAAAAATGCTCTTTGAAAGCGGAATGATAAATACCCTAGAAGTTGGTACGCTTAAGGGTTTACAAGATATTCATTATCATTTATTTAAAAATCTCTATGATTTTGCAGGGAAAATTCGAGACAAAAATATCTCAAAAGGCAACTTTCGCTTTGCAAACGCAATGTATCTCAAGGAAGTTTTAGCAGTCATTGAAACTATGCCACAAAATAGCTTTGAAGAGATTATAAGTAAATATGTAGAAATGAATATTGCTCATCCATTTATGGAAGGGAATGGAAGAAGTATGAGAATTTGGCTTGATAGAATTCTCCAAAAGCAAATCAAGCATATTGTGGATTGGCAAAATGTTGATAAATGGAAATATTTGCAGGCAATGGAGAGAAGCCCTATTAATGATTTGGAATTAAGAGTATTGATTAAAGAAAATTTGAGCAATAAGATTCATGATAAATCCCTCATTTTTAAAGGAATTGAACAATCTTATTTTTATGAAGTTTAGCACAGGATATGATAAAAATCTCAAACTTCGATACTCTCCTCAATCTTGAGATCAAAACCTCCCAGCGCATTGTATTCCCTAGAAGAAGAAGTAATTAATCGAAATCTTTTGATATTGAGGCATTTTAGCAGTTGCGCTCCGATGCCAAAATTTTTGGCCACCCCATCCCTGCTGCCTCCATCGCGCAAAAATATCAAATACCCTCCCTCTTTTCTGAGTCTCTCCACTGTGCGAAGCAAGAAATCCAGATTCTCTTTTTGCGCAAGCAGCAAATAATCATCCTGAATAATATGGAATCGCACCAAAGGTACTTCCAACTGTTCCCCATCAAAGCAAAATGCAATATGCTCCCTTGCAAAATGATCACAAAATGTCTGCTTTTGACAAGCAAGATCCATAAAGCTTGACTTTTGGCTATCTAGGAGCTGCAAAAGATTTTCATTGCGCATACGATGAGCGACAAGATCTGAGACATAGAGGATTTTGAGATTGTGTTTTTGTGCAAAATCTAACAAAAATTTATCTCCCCTGCGTGCCATGGACCCATCTTCCTTCATGATCTCACAAATCACACTTACAGGCTTTAGTCCTGCGATCTTGCACAGATCTACGCCTGCTTCTGTGTGGCCGGTGCGCACAAGCACGCCGCCTTCTTTGGCGATCAATGGGAAGATATGGCCAGGACGTACAAAATCACTAGGCACAGTATTTTCCCCACACAAGAGGCCAATGGTCATATCTCGCTCAAATGCAGAAATCCCGGTTTTTGCTGCTTTGGCATCAATAGAGACGGTGAAGGCAGTGGTGTGATTGGAGTCATTATTGGCCACCATGGGTGGCAAGTCCAGCTTTTGGGCAAGCTCCTTTGTGATACACACACAAATCAATCCCCGTGCTTCTTGTGCCATGAAATTGATTTTCTCTGGAGTGCTAAAAATCCCAGCTAGTACGAGATCTCCCTCATTTTCCCTATCCTCATCATCCATCACAATGATCATTTCTCCATTACGAAATGCCTGTATTGCCTCTTCTACCCTTTCTTGATACATCTCCTACTCCTATCTTTGGTTGATTATATTTATCTTTTTCTCGCCTTTGCCTTCCTGGCTTTTTTAGACTCTTTGACTTTTATGACTCCTTTAGTTTTTCAGGGCCATGCGTTTCTAGTCCCTTGGGGCCTTTGTGTTTTATTTACCAAGCTTGGTTTTTAGCCTATTTGAGATTTTTTGGGCCTGGCTTCTAAAACTCCCCCTGCCCCACTCCTGATTCTTTTTTGATTCTTGATGTAGTTTTTGCATTTTGGTTCGCGTTTTCCTATTTTCAAAACCCCTTAAACTTTTTCCAAGCCCCTTACTTGTTGGAATTGGCTTATGTTTTTATCTTTCAAATCCTTCTGCCAAATCACTCCTCATTTTTTCACCTAATTCTCCAAGAATTCTAGGTCTTGCATCTATTTTGATATTACCTCTTAATTCCATTTTTCATCATTTTTTTCTGAAGTGATTGTATGCAAAAAATTTGAATTTTTCCTTAATCCAGGAAAATTCGGGCTTTAGGGGAAGTTGGATTTTGCGAGAATTTGCAGGGAATGGGTCTACCAGGATTATTAAGTTGGCATTTTTTGGAAATGCGAGTTTTGGAGACGTGATAGGAAGAAATCCTAGCTATGACATGAATAATTTTGCTAGACCTTAATGCGCAAGATTTGATTGTGCCAAGATACTCAACAAACAACAAAACCCTGCAAAAGGATGCAATAGAAGAGTTTGGAGAATTTTAGCGGACTTCTTGACAAAGCTACAAAAAAATAATATACTTGCGCTTCCTTAGTACGCTAAATTATTGGGGTATCGCCAAGCGGTAAGGCAGCTGGTTTTGGTCCAGCCATTCAGAGGTTCGAATCCTTTTACCCCAGCCAACATATCGCGGGATAGAGCAGCCCGGTAGCTCGTTGGGCTCATAACCCAAAGGTCGGTGGTTCAAATCCGCCTCCCGCAACCATCTCAACACATCCCAAAAATCAAAGACTCTGAAAATTCCACGACTTCAAAAAACCTTGAAAATCTAAAATTCCACCCACGTTTAAACCCGGAAGCCTCACACTCGCAATCCAGCAAGCCCGCGCCAACAAAATCCCAAAATGCCCGCACTTAAAAAATTCTACCTGCGCATAAAAACCACCCAAAAATCCCCTCCCAAACTCCAAAATTAGCGTCCTAGAAGACGCTTTGAAAAATGCTTTAGTTTTCTCAAAGCATTTTTCAGCCTTCTGTTAGCAGGACTGCCCATCCCCTTGATTGCATTGACATCAATGACTCTGCTCTTGTCTCTCAAAAAGATATATACCCCTCCCCCTGGCACGCGCCCATAGCCTTCTGGGAAACCATAGCCATAGTCCAGCATTTTATAATTTGGATGATCAATAATGTATGCGTTGAGATGGCTTTCATCATGCCATATGGCAATGATGCCCCGGGAGAGGTCTTCTTGGATGCGTTCCTGCAATGTGCGTGCCAATGCCAAAAATGCGCCAGCCTTCCCGCCATTTGTCGAACCATACACATAAGCCTTCCCCTTGCCAAATGGCACATACGCTAAGCTTTTAGGATTGCGCTCATAGGTGAAGCATTCTGGTGATGCATCCCTAAATCCATAGTGCTGGGTCACCAAAATATCCTCTTCTATAGGCAGGAATTCATCGCCGATATGCTGGAAAAAAAGGCAGTTTGCATTGAAGAAAAAGACAAAATCAAATTCCCTCAAGGCCTCTTCTTGGCCTAAGAACATCTCAAATCTTTTTAGCGTATTAAAAGGCCAGCCAAGATTTTCCTGATAGATTTTGCGCACATCGCTTGCTTCTTCTGCATAGAGGGAATCTGCATCGGTGAATACGAAATATGTAAGCCTATGAGCGGGCAGAAGATGGACTTTAGCGCTGTCATAAAAATCCTGCCAAAAAATACTATAAGCGCCCGTACAAATATAGAGAATGGCGATTTTGTAGCACGTGGGAGAGGATTTTGGCAGAGCTAGGCTAGCTTGCTGGACGCTTTGCGCGGCTTGGGGCGTAGTCTGGCTGGATCCTGCGAAGTGAGTGTTTTGCTGGGTGTTTTGTGCGGTTGACTGCATCATCTCTTTCTTGTTTGAGTTTTAGATAAACCACAATTATACCTCCAATAAACCAAAAGATTGATTTTGATGGGCGAGATTTTTGCACGATGGGAGCAAAATTCGCTTCATGACACCAAAAAACAGCGTGCAAAAACAACGCAAAAAGCTCAATTGCATCACACAAAAACTCCTAAAGCCCTTAAAAATGATAAAACCCCTGTAAAATCCTTGCGCAACTCTAATTATCAAAATCCAAAAAGACACATCAATAACACAAACCCCAAAAAGCTCAAAAGTCCTCAGCCCTTTAAAAATCACAACCCCAAAAAAACCCTACACCAAAACCCCGCACAAAGCTAAAAGTTTAAAAATCCCAAAAAGGCGATAAAATCGCGTAAAATCCGCGCTTAAAAAAGCACTAAATCCCCCCCCCCCCGCTAAAAGCAAGCATTTTTTCCTTGAAAAAGAGCCTTGGATTGGCTAGAATCTTGAGTTTTATTTGAAGCATTGCAAGGGAGTTAGATGGATTTTAAGATTGTGCAAGTGCATGGAGGACTTGGAAATCAGATGTTTCAATACGCTTTTGCCAAGAGTTTGCAAACACATCTCAATATACCCGTGCTACTTGATACCACCTGGTTTGATTATGGCAATCGGGAATTGGGATTGCATCTTTTTCCCATCGATTTGCAATGTGCTAGTGCACAGCAAATTGCTGCTGCCCATATGCAAAACCTGCCAAGGCTAGTGAGAGGTGCGCTCAGACGTATGGGTCTAGGCAGAGTCAGCAAGGAAATCGTGTTTGAATACATGCCAGAGCTGTTTGAGCCAAGTCGCATTGCTTATTTTCATGGCTATTTCCAAGATCCAAGATATTTTGAAGACATCTCTCCCCTGATTAAGCAAACATTCACCCTGCCTCACCCCACAGAGCATGCAGAGCAATATAGCCGCAAACTCTCTCAGATTTTGGCGGCAAAAAATAGCGTATTTGTGCATATAAGGCGAGGGGATTATATGAGACTTGGCTGGCAACTTGATATCAGCTACCAACTACGCGCCATTGCATATATGGCCAAGCGCGTGCAAAATTTGGAGCTATTTTTATTTTGCGAGGATTTGGAATTTGTGCAGAATCTTGATCTTGGCTATCCCTTTGTGGATATGACCACAAGGGATGGGGCGGCGCATTGGGATATGATGCTGATGCAATCTTGCAAGCATGGCATTATCACAAATAGTACCTATAGTTGGTGGGCGGCATATTTGATAAAAAATCCAGAAAAAATCATTATTGGACCAAGCCACTGGATCTATGGCAATGAAAATATCCTTTGCAAGGATTGGGTGAAGATAGAATCCCAATTTGAGACAAAATCTTGAGCAATTTTTACGCTTCTATCCCCTGACCGCTTCTATCCCGCCAGCAAATCCCCCCCAGGCCGCGGGAAGATCCTGTGTGCATTCTAGTGCGCAAGAGGATAAAGGCCAAAGCAAAATTGCGCCAAATGGATTGCGCTGGCATAGGAGTAGCAACATCCAAAAGCGAGCGCAAGAATCATGCGCAAAAACTCTCCTGGATGGCACAACCCTAAAGTCAAGGAAATAAAACTCTAGAAAAAGAATCAATGATTAAATAATAGCCCCTATAATGGTCCTCATTCCAACAAAAAGGCAAGTTATGAAAAATCTGTTCTATGCAATCATCCTCGTGTTTGGCATAGCAGGCACGATCTCTGCAAAGGAAGGTGGAAAAGTGGTCCAAAGCAAACAGAATTTTGAAACGACATATGAAAATATAGAGAAATTTCTCAAAGAGAAAAACATCGCGATTTTTGCGGAATTTAAGCATTCTGACTGGGCAAAGGATGTGGGTGAGCCACTCAATCCCACCAAGGTAATCGTGTTTGGAAATCCAAAAGTGGGCACTGCCTTGATGAGGGAAAATCAAAAGATAGCCATCGAGCTACCCCTAAAAATCGCCATATGGCAGGATAAAAGCGGGAAGGTGTTTGTAAGTGCCACAGACATCAGAGGCATCGCGAAAAAATATGGCATAAAAAATCAAAAAGTGATTGATAATATTGCAAAACTCTTAGAACAAATCCTGCAAAATGCCACAAAATAAGCAGCTTTGGACAAGATAGAGGCGCGCACAGCCAGATAGGCGCATGGATTTGGAGCTTGCGATTGGCAACCGTGCGCACTGCGCAGGAATCGCAAGTAACACCCACTCTAAGGAACTTACAGCGCGCAAAAACTTACAAACTAAAAAACTTACTCACAGTGCTTAAAAATAGCGAGCAGAGCTCTTGCAAAGTTCTCATTTTCCAAGCTGTTTTTTGACATGCTCTTGTATCTCCTCATCATCCAGCACCTTGTCAAACTTCGCCTTAATCTCTGTTTCAAACCCCGCTTGGATCTGCTTATTGACATCTTTGATAAATTCCTCAAAATCACTATTTTTCTCTAGAAGCATATTCAGCGTCTGCACATCCATCTCCCTCTCTTTGGAACTAAGCAAGATTTTAGAGTCCAGGGTCTGCTCTTCTAGCTTGATCACCCCTATGCCAAAGCTCTGATTGAGTCGCCTAAGCTCACTCAAAACCTCCTCATCAATGTCTTCAAAAACTACCAAATACCCCTCATTGGCCCAGCTAGAATTACTTACTGTTTGGAAATAACTTTCCTTTAGATTGGAAAAATCAAGACCAATCTTGAGCTCAAAACTAAAGATTTTGTAGCTATTCTGCCCCATGTTGTGCAAAAATCTCAAGGTCTCTTTCTCATAATCCTTATAGGGAAAGTACACGCCCACGACATCAGGATAGTTCCATTTGTCCTTGCCAGAGGCTGCTTTTTTGCTTTTTTCATGATAGATGGTTTTGCATTGGAGATTGAAGTTGGGATTTTCATGGAGAAATTTCACAAGCAAGGGATGCAGATCCCTTTCATGAAATGGCCTCTTTTTTTCCTGGGTTTTCTCCTCCAATGTAGGATCGATTTTCAAATGAGGAAGCTCACTCTCCCTAGCTTTGAGCCAATAAGTAAAAGGTCTTTTGGAAGCAAAGATAAAATCCCTCTCGCCTCCTCTCTCCTGAACGTATCGCCACATCCACATCCAGAAACCCTCAATAGTTGGGTTTCTTACACTTGAGAGTTTTTTATCTAGCCCCATTTCACAGGCCCTTGTCCAAATTTCCTGACCACTCAAAGGTCTCTCTGCCTGCTTTAAAACCTCTTCTGCCAAATCTTTATAAGTCATGTTCTTCCTTTTTTTGATTTTATGAATTTTACCCAAAGGCTTGATTGAAAATCTCACCCACTATAGCCTTTGTTTGTGTCAGCGCTCCTTTTCTAAGTACTACAAGCTTGCCCTGCTATAATTAAGAGCACAAAATATTAAGGATGGTGAATGAATAACATAGACTTAAATCAAGACTTCATAGACAAGGCGTTAAAAAGGCTTATTGTTGGTGTGGACTGCAAGGATTTTCAAAGTATGGTGATAACCCAACCAAAGAAAAATCGCTATTTTGTCGCAGATAATGGCATACTCAATGCAAAGGATAAGGTTGGCGATGTTGTCTTTCTTGGCAGAATCTTGCATGGGGGAATCTATGAAAATGGCGCATATATCAGCGATGATAGGGCTTTTTCTTACGAATTTAGCGGCGATAGCCTAAAGGTTGTTTCCATTTGCACAAACCAGAGCTTTACTATCATAAACTACACGAATGGAATGCTAAATATAAGCTTAGGGAAAATCCCCACAAAAGAAATAGCCATCGTCTTATGCACGACAAAAAGCATGCAATATTATGTGGATGTGCTAAAAAGCATTGCCCCCTTTATCGGCAAATATCTCTTCAAAAACAATACCCATGCAAAGGCGAGTGTGATAGGCTTCTCAAGCCTTGATTCCAATCATCTAGGCATATCCTATGACACACAATCCCTAGAAGATTCTCTAAACCGCATCAAAACAAAGGACTCTGATACAAGAATGCTAAATCTCTCACTCATTAAGGCGATGAAAGATTTCACAAAAGACAATCACCTCAAAAAAGAAATCTACCTTATCACAGACGCAAGTGCGAGCGACCCACACAATGAACAAAAAATGCTAAGTATTACAAAGAATCTCAACCTAAATATCTCCAAAAACAGCGGTGGTAGCGATGAAAATAATGTAAAAATCCATTGCTTTTCAATTCACAAGGATCTCGACTTTCTAAAAAATCTCGCCACAATTACAAACGGGCGGTATTATCACATACAAGATGATTATAGCTTTAAAAAGACTTTGCTAACACAAATTAATGATGAAGTAGAAATTGATATGCTAGAGATAGATAAGCAAATCCGCCCAAGCAAAGCACATAAACTACCAGACCCAGATAATCCACCAAGCTAATCAAAAAATCACAAAAAGCAACCCGCTATTTTTGCGCTTTTTGCTGCGCTTGCAAGGGCGCTCCAATAGATTCCAATCTAGCCACTTCGCAAACAACCCCTACACCTCCAAAGGCCTTTTCATCATTGGGTAGAAAATTCATTCCTAAGCTTTGATGACTGGCATAAAGGATATGGGTGAGCCACTATCCCACCAAGGTCATCGTGTTGGGGAATCCAAAAGGAGGCACTGGCCTTGATGAGGGAAAATCAAGGGAGGTTTAGTGCATATTCTCTAGGATTTCAAGATTCTCTAAAATTTATTTCTTTGATGAGTAATCTTTTTTAAAGATATTTCTTTTGCTGGTTATTGGGGCTAGTCAATGTTTTATGCTTTTCCTAGCTATTTTCTGCCACTTGCCTTTTTACAAAAGCACCCCCCCTCCATCTCTTCCCTATCCATAGATTCCATTTCTAGCATGCTTTAAGTTAGCTCCTTATAGGGCATCTCATTACTGTATCAGACATCTTTTACCATCGCAGGTATTAATGCTTTGACTACGGATTAGACCTCCACTACCCATTCTATCCTCGCCTAATCCAGTGCAGTTGTATGTTGAGAGGACATTAAATGGGTTTTGATGCTCTCTTACTAAGCGCATACTTAAAAATATCTGAATCTCTCCCTCTGTTGATACAACCCTAAAAGCCTCCTCCGCATTTCTTGCTAATGAGCGCTCCAATGCTGCCCTGTAGGTTTGAAGGCTCACATTGGGTGTATTTGTAGGAATAAACAAAAGCCCCTCTGTTGTCCTTAGAATAGGCTGTGCATGTCCCGCATTTCCACCCTGCGCGTCTCTTAGATAGAGGTTGGCAATCCACAGGGTGCCAACAGGAGCATTAAAAAGTCCTCTTAAGCTCTGCATGATGGTATCTCTGGTGTTTGCAAAGCTAGAAAATTCCCATTCATAATTTGGCAGCATAACCAATGCCATAGAGTGATATGCCCTAATGGTGCGTGAGCGCAAATCCTCAAGCGACACAAGCGGAACCTCTAGCGAATCACCTATTTCTTGCAATCTGCTGCTAAGAATAAAATTACGCTGTCTAAAGGATTGAAAGGGGTTTGTATTGGGAGCAGTGTCAAAAAAGTAGCCACCACTCTCAAGGGGGCTGTTGTGGTGGCTTTGTAGTTCGGCTAGAATCTGATAGCTTTGCAATAGACAAATGCCACATCTTCCACTATGGGCATCACTCCCATCACTCGAGCTTGCAATCTGCCAAAGGCGTCTTTTCCACTCATCATTGAGGCTAAAATTTGGTGGTAAAGTGCGTTTGGAGCGGTGTTTATTGGGAGGGCAATTGCTAAGAGAATAACTAAGATTTGCATTCACAAATCGATACCAGTTTTCAATATCTGCACTAAAAAGAAAAAGCGACTTTGGCGAGCGCTTCACATCTTTTTCTAGCCGCCCTTTCTTACTAGTATAAGGCACGCCCCAATTTGGTCCATACTGAGCGATTCTTAGGAAATTCCCATCCTTATCCTTGATGGCCCCATCACTCCCACTAAGCAAGAAAAATTCCCAATATTTATTGTCTTTTTCAAGCACTTTATCGCTACAATCCTCCCACGCAACAAAGCCCCAATCCGCTTTTCCTTGCTTTGAAGTGAGGCAAACTTGAGAGCCATTTCTTTGATTGTATTGTGCTATGTGCCCATTTTCTGGGTTATACACAAACCACACCAAACTGTCCTGAAAGGACTGATTATTTTGTAGATAGTAAAGGGAAAATTGTGCATAAGAGACAAAAGACCAAGCTAGGAAAGTCTTAAGACTCAAATTCACTGCGGGATCGATTTTTTGTAACTGCTCTATGTTGCTTAAAGAGTGATCGTATTTATCTCCTTTTTTGGTGGAAATGTAGGCATACCACTTATCATCTTTCACCCTAAAGCGCGAGTCAAATGTGTGAAATCCTCCATCTTTTATAATCCACTGCTGATTTTTATCATTGATGACGCAGGGACGAAGCACAAGTCGCCCCCAGTGGCTATTGATACGCTCACCAATACCACTCACAGTAGCTGGCGCACTCATACAAAGCCATTTTGCATTCACCCTCCATGCAACCCTGCCAAAAACATCATATTGAGCTGGAGGAGCATTCTTGCAATAATCAATATACACCAAGCCCTCGCCACCGCTAAAAACAGGCCTATAGCAATATTCCTTACCATCGTGCAATTTTACTTTTATTGGCTGATTTGCAGCAAAAAGCGGCAAAAGATAAATCAAAAAACCTACAAATAAAAATTTAAAATTCATGCTAATCCTCATATTTAAAAAATGACCAAGAAATTTTATTCTTTTCAACCTTAAATACTTCTATTGCTAAAGTCTACAACTCTGCAAAGCTATTACCGGCTTTTTTATTACCCAATCATCATGCGATTTGAAGTCACGCTTACACAATAGCCCCTAAAGCTTGTATCGCCACACCATTTATGATGTTTTTTCACACAAAGCACTACATCCTCTCAAGCTCCATAGATTCTGTATGGCTTTTATCATCGCAATAAGCTTTGAATTCAAGGTTATCATCCTAGTTTTGAGAATTGTGCGACATTATAAAGTGGGGAAGTGATGGGCGGTGCGCATTGTGCTTTTCTTGATTTTTTAAAGCGTTTTCTGCCTTATCAGGCATTCCAATATTTTTAATAGAAATTTTCATCATTGCCATTAAATCATTTTTATCCGATTTGCTGTCCCAACCCAAATACCCTCTTTACCTCGCTCAGGCCCTCTAGTCGTATCAGCATTTCACCTTTGCCTGTGAGTTTTTCAGCCCCCGGCTCATCAAGTATAATGTTAGAATCCACCGCTTTTGCCACCCTTAAGGCTATGCGGCTTGGCATATTCGTGCGTAAATTTCTGCTTAGACTTTTTGCATCAGGATTTTGTGTGGCAAGGATGAGATGAATGCCTGCCTGTCTTGCTATGAGCGCTTGTTTTGCCAATTCCTCACCTATTTGCTTATTTTCTGTAATGAGGAAATTCAATTCATCTACAATGACAACCTTATAGCGTTCTATGCTTTTATTTTCTTGCATGGATTCATATCGCTTCTTCATCTCATCAAGCAAGGTTTCTAAAAAAGCTATTGCTTCTTTGGAATCCTTTATTAATCTAATATCACTCGCATTATAATCTATGCCTCCTTTTGGGTCTATGACCACCACATCCACATCTTCATGCAGCAGCAAGCACCTTGCAAAATTATTGAGTAAAATGGTTTTTCCACTCCCTGTTGTCCCTGCTACAAGCAAATGCACCGCCCTTGCCAAATCAAAATAAAATGGCTTTGCCTCAATATCAAACCCCGCTAGAATGGCTAATTTCCCATGCTCCCTCAACCCTTTTAATGCATTTTTGCACTCACTTACACTTGGATATTTCCACTCCCTTTCCTCTCTTGCTTTTATGATATTAAAGCACCTTGGCATACCAGCACAGGGGGAAGTCTTCACCTCAAAGCCTAATGCATGACTTAGTTGTTTTGATCTTTGATCAAAAGCCTGAAGCTTATCAAAATCCTTTACTTCTATTTTGCAGATATCATGCCTATAAGACTGGGTCGTACCCATATGCAAAATCTTGATGGCAAAATCCTTACAATATGCCTCTATCTTATCAAATAAGCTAGAATCTTTGGCTGCTAAACCAGAATCTTTAAGCTCCTCAAAACTAGATTTTGTAGGCAGAAACTCAAACTTATCCTTGCACCATTGATAAAAGCAATCTTTATTTTTCCAAGAGTGATAGATCTCATATAAGCCTCTTTGGATATTTTTTGTAAGTAAGTCGATATAAGCTTTGTCATTGTGAAAAAAATCTTCACTCAGATATTCCCTAAACTTCCAATAAAGCATCGCTCTGTGCAACATATCATAATCATCACTTTCCTTGCTTTTGCCTGTTAACTGCTCTAAGTTATACTCCTTTCCCCCTGCCCTTGATCCCCCCAATCTCTTGTCCTCCCATACTCTTGAGTTTAGTGGCTCTGTCTTTAGTCTCAAAGCCAGGGCCAATGCCAATCGCAAAATAAAATATTTTGGCATCTCTCCTTCTTCAAAACCTAGACCCTCTTTGCTTACTCGATAAATCAAGCTTTCTTCTGTGACATTACTATAAAAATCTGCCATTTTTTCTCCTTACAATACTGCATCTTTTTGTGCTGCTTTGATTTTTGCATGTCCCCTATCATCAGAATTTTCTATCTTATATAATCCAGCAATAGAGTCTTGTGCGACCTCATATTCTCTGATTGTCATTTCACCATTATGTGGCAGAATGATGACTTGATTATTTTGATGATAGTAATTTGTGATGATATTGTGGCGATTTGTGGCATCAATGCGCGATAGCGGAGTATCAATGATTAAAGGGATTTTCGATCCTGATAAAGCACTAAGTGTCCAAAATATAGCAATGGCTAGAATCTGCTTTTGCCCACTGCTTTGATTTGCGACATTAATCATCTCATCATTTAAATCCTTGATTGTGATTTTAAAATTAGAATCAATCTCTATTTTTGCTAGATTGTCATTAGGGATGAGCTTTTTATAATGCCTTAAGATTCCATCGCATAGGTTGTCTTTTAGTGTTAATATGAGCCTTTGTTTGTATGCCTCAAAGATTTTCTCTAGCCCACGGAGAATCTCAAGCTGCTTTTCTATTCGTTCAGTGTTAATTTTAGAGTAAAGCAAATCCCTCTCTTTTTGAGACCGATCAATCCCATCTTTCAATCTTCTGCACTCCTCTTTTTTACTCTCTTTTTCCTCTTGTTTCTTCTTTATTTCATCTTCCAATTCTTTTATACTGAATTGGATCTCTTCTTTTTTGGCAGCTAACACATCATCTACATTGAGCTCATCGATGCGTTCCTTGACGTATCTGAGATCCTTTTTGAGTTTGCACAGAGATTCTACATGCTTCTCTAATGCACTGGATTCTATTCTTATGAGATTGCTAGTAATCGATTGGATTGCCTCATTGGGCAAAATACCTTGTGGATAACCCTCCTCTGATAGCCTATGCTCCAAATCTTTCAAAACCCCTAGAACAATATCTCCAAGGGATTTTTTCTGTTGGTCTGTTGTGGAATATTTGCCAATAACGCCATCCAGCATATCGCGACTAATTTTTTCAACACATCTTTTATACCCCTCTATATCTTTTCTATCAGTATGCTCTTTTAGAGCTTCTATATGTTGCTCCAATTCTTGCAGGATCTTCCTATTTGCTAATGGCACGATGTATTTTAGGTTGTCTTTTAGATCTGCTTTTTGTTGCTGCATTTGCGCATCAATCCTATCTTTTTCATGGATTAAATCTCGTCTTTGTATGTCGTTGTTTGCTATGAGATCTTGCAGATCTATTTTTAAACGCTCTTTTTCCTCTAGCTTTTGTTTTTCTGTGTCTGAAAATCTCTGAATAATAGATTCTGATATTTCTAGTTCCTTGTTTTGATGTTCAATCCTTGAATCAAGGAGGGATAGATGGTCTTTTGTTTCTTGATTCTTCTCTTGCTGCAATATTAGGTTTTTTTTCGTTGTCCGAAGCCCTTGTATCAACAGATCCACAGGGGTAATCTGCAAAATCGACTCCATTTTTTCCCTCAATCCCGAATGAATGTTATTTGAGATTTCCTCTATCTCTTCTCCATCAAAAAAGAAAAACTCAACAAATAAGCTAGGAAGAATACGATTTAGCCTCTCTCTTGCTAAGTCATCCATGTAGACCTCGCCATCAATTTCAAGATACAAGCACTCTTTGATTTCTCTTTGCAATACGTCCTCAAAGCTTCGCTTAAGGCAAAATGGCCCATCATCAAGCAACCCCTCAAATGCTACATAATATTCATCCAGCCCTTCTTTTAACGCAGATTTATTGATAATGCCACTCCACTCATTATTGCCAAAAAGCAGCTGCTTTTGCCCTATATCCTTTTTATAAAATCGCTGAACTATTGCACTATCAAGACCTAAAAATAGCAATTTCGCACATCTGATAAAGCTCGTTTTGCCAAAGCCATTATCCCCATAAATGCAGTAGAGATTTTTTGAATCATTTTGTCTAAATTCTACATCCACCTTGCCATAATATGCAAATAAATTGCAGATACTTATCTTTTGTATAAACACTCATGCCTCCTTGCTACTTTTGTCATCAAGGAGCTTTTTAATTTCCTCGCCAATGCGTTGTCCTGCATTATTTCTACCCTTAATTGCATAGTTATTATGTATATTAATACTCTCCTTTAACAATGCTTTTATATCCCTAGGGTCAACAATTGCGTTTTCTGTTGAGGCACAAATCTCATCAATGATTTCCTCCTGTAAAATTTTGCTTTTATTTTCATTCATACTTACTCCCTTATTGTATTTGATTCCAAGCCTCAAAGCACTTTCATGAAAATCAAAATCTTTATTCCACTCTCTTTGTATGGCTAGAATCTGTTCTTTGCTAATGAGCTCTCCCTCTCCACCAAGACTCAAAAATGCCTTTTCACATGCAAGCAATTTCTCTAGAATCTCAATCCTAATATGACTCAAGAATGCTCCACGCCCACCAACCCTATAAGCCACCCTGCCATCTCGTCTATAATCTGCCCTAGCATTTGGATCTTCCCGCAGGGCTTTAATGTAGTTTCTAAATTCATTTAAGGGTTTAAGATGCTCTTCGCCTGTATCAATAAAGCCCTGCAAAGATTTATCTTCGCTCACCACTGTACAAACCCAACAACCAAAGCGACTGCCTCCACAGCTACTTTGTGCCAAATGTGTAATGAATTGGCATTCTTCCCCACTTGCTTTGGCATAAAGCCTAAAAAGCTCGCCATGAGACATATCCCACAAAGGCTTATGTGTACTAAGATAGGTCCAAACCAAATCTGTGTCCCATTTGGATAAAGGGGCATAAATCATCGTGTCTGGGTAATCCTCATGTTTTGAGAATCCATGATCATCCAACACTCTTTTTTGCATAGATTTTTTTCTATTGCTGGATTCTGCTTCTCTAGTACCAAGCACCAATAGAGCCAAACCATGCTTTTTTGTGATTTGTGCAATTGTATTTTTGCTTGGAGTAATCTTTAGTCTATCAGTGCACCAACGAAATGTGCGCGTAGGACTAGGATAACCCTTGCCAATGAGATTTACAAAAAAGTCATCTTTTAGTTCCGGCGTAACCTGCAACACTTCAAAGGGGATATTATTTTGCATAGCATGTAAGTTGATAGAATGGATTACCCTTTGCAAAAAACGCTCTATGTGAGGGGCTTCTACAAGCGTATTTGAAGCTATGGCATAGCTTTGCCTTTGCAAATGTTTGGGGAGCGATGCAAGCATTTCATAAAAAAGTTGCAAGACACAAGTTGAATCTTTTCCACCACTAAATGCAATCACAAAAGTTCTACTTGTGCTTAAAAATTTCTCTTTTAATTCGTTTTTAGTGTGGGCGATTAGACTCTGTTGTTTGGTTGGATAAGTGGCACAGATATGGGGGGGGAATGGGCGAAATGGTGGATGAAAAATCATTGGTTGAATGAAATTCTACAAATTCCACAAGCCCATCAAGTTCCATAATACTAGATTCTAAGTAATATGTATATGCATGCTGATAACTTGGATTTAAGGATACAAATTGATAAGCCGCTTTTTTTGCATTTCTACTAGAGAAACACAC
This sequence comes from Helicobacter mustelae, assembly GCF_900476215.1. NCBI lineage: Bacteria > Pseudomonadati > Campylobacterota > Epsilonproteobacteria > Campylobacterales > Helicobacteraceae > Helicobacter > Helicobacter mustelae. The sequence continues at coordinate 1,336,129 of NZ_LS483446.1, forward strand.
AAAGCAGACTGGCTTAAAAATTTTATTTTTATCTAAAATATTAAGAATTAAATTGTAATTTTGCAAATTCAAAGAATCTTTAATATGCCTTGAGAGAAAGGAAACTCTATTTCTTGTATCGATTACCACAAGAGAGCTGATTTTAAACACAAATTCACTTGGACTCAAAGCCTTAACTTGCAAAATCACTCCTCACTGGTCATCTAAATTCTCAGGCGCTATTATAACGGAAAACTCTAAAATCGCGGCTTCATTGTTTAAAACATAGACAAAATAGAAAATATAGCAAAACCATTGCTTATATTTTATTTTGCATCAATCCAGGAGGCAATGGCTGCAATCATTCATTTTTACCCCCTTCATCGATCTGGTTATGACAAATCACTCCTCTTGACATCACTCTGACTTAATTGTTACACAGGTGCGATTTTATCCTATTTGCTCGCAGGATCCATCTAAGCCCTAGGAATCGCGATTCTCATACTTGATTTTGTTGCATAGCCCTGTTATATGTTTCGAGGGGATCCTTTTCCCCTAACCTTCCCAACGCCTCTTCCACCAATCCTTTGAATCCATCATCCAAAAAGATTTCGATATTTTCTGTGGCTAGGTTTATGATGATTTTTTGCTTGTTTTTGTTTTCTACTGATGCACTTAGGCGTGGTTTGCCGCAGTTATTGAGCTTGTGGAGATTTTCAAAATGAAACGCCCTATTTCGAAAATTTTTAAAGAGTAAAAGCAATAGTTTTACTTTTTGATATTCCCTTAAACCCTGATTTTTATTCCCCCTTGAAATACCGCTTAAAAGCTAGGCTATCTAAAAAGCTTTTGGGGGGAAGTCTAATTGTGTATCCTACAAAAATCAACCGCCCTCAGCCAAAAGCCCAGACTCTGCTGTGATAGCGCTTGATGACGCTCCAGACCGGTATCCAAAAGAGCCTTCAAAATCCATTCTTTATCCATTTGGCTTAGAATAAAATCTATGTTATTTCTTAGCACAATTTCTATGAGTCCTATTTTTGGCGTTATGGCTCCTATTAGACCAAGATTGCTAAAATACTCCTCTATGCTTGCATAAGTATCTAGCCGCTCTTTTGTAAAAATCCCTTGCTATGTCGCCATACTAGGCATGATCCTCCTCCAATCCAAAGAAAGAAGCCCTAGAATGCATGGTCAAATCACCAAAGGCACTCATTGCGCTCCTTATTCAAGTAATGACAAAATCCTGCTTTTTTGCATCACTCCCACTCAATCGTGCCTGGGGGTTTAGAAGTGATGTCATATACCACGCGATTGATGCCCGCCACTTCGTTGATGATTTTAGTAGAAACTGCTTCCAAAAAGCCATGGGGAAGATGTGCAAAGGTCGCTGTCATACCATCTAGTGCCTCCACAGCCCGCACACAAATGGTATTCTCATAGGTACGATTATCCCCCATAACACCCACGCTTTTGGTATTCAAAAGCACGCAAAACGCCTGCCACACTTTGTCATAAAGCCCTGCTTTGCGAAGTTCGTTGATAAAGATAGCATCTGCCTCCCTCAAAATCTCTAGGTCTTGTGGATTCACCTCACCCATGATACGGATAGCAAGCCCAGGTCCTGGAAAGGGATGGCGCAAAAGCATGGATTCTGGCATGCCTAGCTCTCTTCCCAAAGCCCTTACCTCATCTTTAAATAGCTCTCTCAAAGGCTCGATGAGCTCAAATTGCATCCAATCCGGCAAGCCCCCTACGTTATGATGGCTTTTGATTGTCTTACTTGGTCCCTTCACACTCACAGATTCTATCACATCAGGATAGAGTGTGCCTTGTGCTAGGAATTTGATCTCGCCATTTGCATTATGCTTTTTTGCCTCTTTTTCAAAAACTTCGATGAAGGTCTCGCCTATGATTTTTCGCTTTTTCTCTGGATCGCTTACGCCCCTAAGCCTACTCAAAAAAATTTCGCTGGCATCCACTGTAATTAAAGGCACTTTGAGATGGTCTTTGAACATGGATTGCACCGCCTCCCTCTCGCCCTTGCGCAAAAGCCCCGTATCCACAAAAACCGGAATCAAATCCCCCCCGATGGCACGATAAAGCAAGGTCGCCACGACACTAGAATCCACCCCGCCACTCACAGCACAAAGCACCTTGCCATCCTTGACTCTGCTGCGGATTCTAGCAATCTCAGATGCTGCGAAATTGCGCATATTCCAGCTAGTGTTTGCATTGCAAATAGATAGAGCGAAGTTTTGTAATATCTGCCCACCACACTCACTATGCACCACTTCTGGATGGAATTGCAGGGCATAGATTTTTTTGTCCAGATTTGCAATTACACAATTTTGCGTATTCCCAGATTTTGCCAGCTCTACAAAGCCCTCTGGAATCTTCTCGACCTTATCAGCATGACTCATCCACACGATGGAATTTTGCGTCATATCGCGCAAAATTCCATTCTGCATGGAGTGGTCTTTGGGATCCAAAACCTCCAAATGCGCCTTGCCAAATTCCTGAGCTTGTGCTCTGACTACCTTCCCACCAAAAAAATCCGCGATATATTGCATGCCATAGCAGATCCCAAGGATAGGGATGCCAAGCTCAAAAATCCCATGATCTGGCCTGTAAGCACCCTCTTCATAAACGCTAGCAGGCCCACCGCTCAAGATAATGCCCTTGGGATTTCTTGCTTGGATGTGATGGATGTTTTCAAAATAGGGGATGATTTCTGTGTAGATGCCATATTCGCGCAGGCGTCTTGCAATCAATTGTGTGTATTGCGAACCAAAATCCAAAACCAAAATTTCTACCAAATTCATTGCGCTACCTTCTTTCTTAATTTCCTAAATTTCATGCATTAAATCTCTTTGCCAGAGGGTGAAAATTGGGGGATATTATAAGAAATTTTGACTTTTATTTTAATAAAACTGCACCGCAGATGGACCCACTAGTTGCTTCCTGGGTATAAGCGAATCCACAAATTGATTCTGGTTTAGGGATTGATCCATGAGTTGATTTTTTTGTAGAAAATAAATCCGATACGTGGTAGATTCTCAGTATCCAAAACCTCCTGGTCTTGGTAGACAATATCACCCTTGCAGTCCTTCAGAGAAAATCCTAAAATGGATTTTTCTTTTCCTTGTTGGAAAGAAATGTTCCAAGTGCTATAGCCTTTTTGAATCTTTGTATTGAGCATGGAGAATTTTGCAAGCTCTTTGAAAATGGCATTTCTCACCTCTTGATTTTTGCCAGTGAACTTCACATTTACCTTTGGCTTTGGACTGTTCCTGGTCAAAATATTTTCCAAGGAAGAAAGACGCGGATCGTGGAATTCCCTTTTGGCGAATGCTTGGTAGATTGCCACTTGTTTTTGCAATTTGTCATAAAAATTGCTCGAGATAGCAAATTGCCTAGGAGTGATATACCTACAGGTTTGCACACCAGAGTTTTTGACATCATCAAGCATCTGGCCTAGATTCTTTCGGACCTGTGAGATAAAGGAATCCCTTGCAATCCCCATCTGCACATAGTAGACATCATCGCTGAAATCTTGATGTAGTAAAGAAACATTCAAAAACTCCACATCGCTAACATCTAGCGACACTTGCTGCTGTGCGGAGGTTTTGAACTTCTGGTCATCCCTTTGGCGTCGCAAGGAAGAAGAAGCATCCACACTCACACTAATCGTGCTTGCCAAATCTAGTAGGGCACTTTGCTTGGCCTCCCTGAGGCTAGAACCACTGCCTAACCCAAAGAGCATGAACGCATCATCTGCAGGAGATAAAAACCATCCCGGAGGTGTAGCAAATGACGCCGCACTCAGCAAAAATGCCCAAACAAGCTTTTTCATTTCTTCGCAGTTGGAGTGCTTGTAGTTGGTGTGGCCAAAATCTGGCTAGGCTTTAAATCTTTAAACTGCTTACTAAGCTTATTTTGCAATTCCTTAGTAGAACTTTTGTCCAATCTCACGAGCACATAGATTCTCGCGCCATCATCATCAATCCAAGTATCCTCTACTCTGACCCCTTGCATATCACGCTGTGCTGCTTCCTGGACGATATTTTTTACCACTTCATCCACCTGATCATTGACTCTCGTGCCTTCTTTTCTAAGATTTGTATGGACGATTACTTCGATTTTTTTGGCGAGTTCAGCACGAGCGGATGTAGTCGCCTCTGTTCTTGCAAACTGGACATTTTTGTCGATGATTGGCGCATCACCCACTGCACTATAATCTCCATCTGCTCCATTGAGAACCCATTTTGGTGCATTTTCCCAGCCCACCGCTTCCTTTGCTTGATCGCTGATGCTATTCCCTGCACAACCTGCTAAAACAAGCGCAAACAAACCCATTGCCAAATTCTGTAGTGTTTTTTTCATTTTCTATCCTTTTACCATAAATTTGCATTTCCCATTTTGGAAACCTCTTGCTGATTATCCCAAATCACCACACCAGTTTTGATATCTGTAAGTGTAAGCAAAATGTAATAATCAACCTTCTTGGTTTCCCCCATTCGATGCACACTCTGCCCAATCCTTCCAGAAAGCGAAAGGGTTGGAGCGACCAATGTACCCTCTTCTGTGGTGGTATATTGATTGAATTCTTTGTTGTTGCGCATATTGCGCACGTCCTGAATCATCCCATCCATAGAAGCCCCACCTCTAGCCATCGCCATCGTGAGTTTAAATTTCCCACTTTTCCGCATCGCACGGGTGAGCTCTCTACTCAAACTCTCTACATCGATTTTTTGAGTGGTGTCATTGATGATATCAGAGATTGCAACAACCCTGGGATTGCTGGTCTTGATTTTCTGCACATAGGGATCTTGCATGAGGGATTCTATCATGTCTTGCATGACCTTTTTGAGATTCTCATAATCCAATCCCATCGTCACAAATTTGCTATCTGGACTCACTTCCATCGCCTTAGGACCGCAGCCAGCTAACATAAATGCTAGTGCAAATATTAACGTGCCAAAAATCTTTGTTTTCTTCACGCACACTCCTTTAATTCAAAATTCTCATGAAAAGCTTGCTGCCTACATTTCGCACATACACAATCGCGTCCTTTTCTTGATTGGGTATGCTAAATTGTAGCGCAGTTTTACCATCGACTTGTAAACTTTTTTCACCTGCAGTGTTTTCAATTCGCAAAATATAAAAGCTGTTGGGCAATGCCGTGATCATCCTAGTATCTGCACTAATCATCAAGCTATACCCAAGACTAAGCAAAAACCCCAGTCCCCCAAATCCAAAGATTTGTCTTCCAGCCTCATCACCAATATAAGCAATGACAGCTGGAGGGATGCTACGCAAGATTGCCCTTGTCCTCACCCCTGGCATCCGCTTATAAAACTCTGTCTGGATCAAATCCTGCATATTAAAAAATTTGTGCGCAAAAACATTATCAACCTGATAGCTTGTAGCAAAATCTCTCCCCTTCACTAGCTTTGGCTCCGCATAAGTAATCATGATGCCATCCGTGGCCAAAGCAATGAAGGGGGATACTTCATTATCCAATGCCTCTGCATCATCTGCGTTATCCATCGCACTATCCATTACCGCAGCAGAAGCAAACATGACCCCGGGATTGAGGAAATTGGCTGGATCCATGGGCAAAGGCAAGGAGACAACTAGAGAGTCTTTGAAAGCACTCCTGCCATCTTCAATAATCACCCAGATATAGCGCTTTTTATCCCCCCTTTCTCGAGCTCTCAAAATCTCTCTATCCTGCCTGGGGATGAGCGCTAATGTATCCCTGCTCATGGAAGCGATTGAGGAATAATCTCCCTCCTTCATTTCAAACAAAAATTTCAAATAAGGGATCATGGGATTGATGTATTTTTCATGAATTTCTGGCAGCTTGGTGTGGTTGCTTTTGGCAAAATCCATGCCGATTGCCACATACTGATCTCTTTTTGAGGAATGCTTGTTTACGTCTTTGATTTTATCAAGGTCTTGATTTGCATTTTCAAGCTCTTTGGCATAATAAGCCTTTGCATCATCTTGACGCTCCAAGGCCTGATTGAGATACACCCTTGCATCATTGTTTTCATCGCGACTCATAGCATCTAAAGCTAGATAATAATTGACCATGCTTGCCTCATAAAGATAGATGGGATAGGGCAGCGAGCTATCTGATGTCAAAACCGCACCCACATCACCAAAGAAACTTTTGGCAAAGTTGTGCATACTTCTTTGCATATTGGAATCTGCAGCAAGTAGCAAATCCTTGGCATCAGGCTTGTCTAGATAAAAGCCCGCAATGCCACCTTGCACCTCCCACAATAAATCATCCCTGCCCTTTTTTTTCTGATGCAAGCCTACTTCTTTGGATTCACCCTCTTTTGCAGAATTATTTTTAGATTTTCTAGAGCTCTCAGGAATGTGCAGCATTTTTTTGGCAAGGCTGTAAGCTGCATCCAAATTCCCCCCATAATAATCCTCATTAAACCGCTCCAGATTCCTGTTTGCGCAACCAACAAAAAATATTATTATTAACAAATAAAATATTTTATTTGCACATGTTAATGCCACAGAATCTTCCTAATTTCTTCATAATTTTATTATATCAATTGAGTTTTTTTCTTCGGTAATCCTTGAGACAAAAAGGCGTAATTAGGAGTTTTTCATTAGATTTCATTCCTTTGTGACAAACAAAACAATCCAAATCCAGAGAAAAACAAAAATAAAAATCCCAGTGGTTTAGAGCATCTTCATGCTCATGTCTATCCACACAGCCTTATGAATCAATGCTCCTGAGCTAATGGCATCCACGCCTGTTTTTGCATATTCTAAAAGATTTTCTTTGGTGATGTCTCCGCTGGCCTCCAATAGTACATGAGCATGATTGGCATCGCGGTAAGCCACGACTTCCTTGATGCTCTTTCTGTCCATATTATCACACATCACGATATCTACACCCGCACTCATGGCGATCTTGGCAAATTCCACACTCTCGCTCTCAATCTCAATCTTGCTCGTCCAGGGGATTTTTTTCCTAGCATTTTCTATCCACTCTTTGAGACTAGAGTGAGAGATGTATCTAAGATGCGTGTCTTTGAGCATCAATGCATCATCTAGCCCCAAGCGATGATTTTTTCCCCCGCCATTTCGCACAGAATATTTCTCAAAAACACGCAGCAAGGGCCTAGTCTTTCGCGTGTCCAAAAGCTCCACCCCACTACCCTCCAAAATCTCCACATAGCCCCTAGTTTGCGTAGCAATCCCACTGGAATGCTGCAAGATATTCAGAATGCAGCGCTCTAATTTCAATAATAAAGTGTAGCTCCCCTCCAATTCCAAAAGCCCATCTCCATGCACAAAACCATCACCATCTTTTTTGAAAAATCTCGCAGCAATGCCCTCCAACTCACACAAGCGCCGCACATAAAGCTCACCAGAAAAAATGCCCTGGCTTTTTGCCTTGATCATTGCCTTTGCCCTGATGTCTTGGGTCACTAGATGCTCAAACAAATCCCCCCTACCAATATCCTCATCCATCATGGCATACAAAAACTCCTCCATCCTCATCAACAAACCTCCAGCATTCTTCGCAGCGCTAGTGCAGCATCCTTGCGCACATGCTCCTCTAATAGGATTTCATTGAAGATGCGATTTTGGTCATAGGCAGAGAGAAGTTTGTAAATATCACCAAGACTAGTCTCATTCATCGTGGGGCATTCAGGGATGGTGCTAGAGAGTACAAAGGTATTCTTACTGCCCTTGCGCAGACGAGAAACTAGATTGTATTCTGTGCCAACGGCAATAGTTTTTTCTTTGGGTAGGCTATTGACATAGGAGATGATCTGACTCGTAGAGCCTACAAAATCTGCCTTTTGCACAACTTCTGGCTTGCATTCTGGGTGCACGATGATGGCGATGTCTTCATAATTTTCCCGAAAAAAATCCACATCCTCTGGAGTGAAGAGCTGATGCACGGAGCAAAAACCATTGTAGCAAACCACCTGAGCATCCAACACCTTCTCCTTGCTATCCACGCCCAAAACCCCACATCTCAATCCATAGAGATTGGAGAGATTCTCCCCCAAACAACGATCTGGTAAGAAAAAGATCTTTTTTTCTTCTTTGAGCGCGATTTCAAAGATCTTCTTTGCATTGGAGCTGGTGCACACTAGCCCACCCATGGCTCCGACTTTTGCCTTCACCTCCACACTGGAATTGATATAAGTCACAGGTAGGACATCCCTGATACCATAGTCTTGGAGTAACTGCAAGGAGCGATCATAATAATCACTGCTAATCATTCTTGCCATGGAACAGCAGGCGATTTTTGGCATGAGCACACGCTTGTGAGGGGCTAGGATTTTCACACTCTCACCCATAAAACCAACACCACAAAATATCACCAAATCTCTAGAATCCTGTGTGGCTTTTTTAGCCAACTCCAAACTATCTCCAGAAAAATCTGCCAAATCTACAATCTCATCTTTTTGGTAAAAATGCGAAACAAGTAGAGCATGATGTTTTTGCAACAATGCCTTAATTTGCGCTTCCATTTGCTTCCCTTAAAATCTCCCTATACTCTGGCCAAAGAGCACCTTCTGTCCCAATGCGATATCAAGACTGAGATGTTTACCAAATACCACCACAGTAGACCCCATCTCAAACATGCCAATCTCCTGGCCTTTTTTGAGAAAAATACTTCTTTCATAAGAAAAGTTAGAATCTTGATTGGCAATGGCATTGGTTTGTACTCTTGGCTCAAAATGCACCAGCATTTTACCAACATTTAACGCGCCCACAGCAACAAAGAAAAATCTTTCTCCATTTTTGTCCTTTGCCACAATCACCACCCGCTCATTTTGGATGAAAAGATTTTGATTTTTTTTCAAAGAGGGCATGTTTACGGGCAAAAGCTTGCCTCCAAAATAACGCACCTCCAAAACCTCCAAATCACAGGGGCTGTGATAGCGATGATAATCTCTTGGAGAGAGATAATAATTTATAAAACCATAACCCTGACCAAGCTCCTCTCCTAGCAATTGACTCACGCTATATTCCATGCCCTTAATCTGCAGGGCTCTGCCCTGACACACCTGGCCAAATTCTGTTACCAGACTATCTGTGGGAGAAATCATGATGCTTGGATCTTCATCAAAGCTTCTTTTGTTTTTGAGTGCACGGGTGAAGAGTGCATTGAGCGTTTTGTAATGTTCCACCCCATGAAAATCGCTAAGGTCAATGTCAAAAATCCTTACATACATGCGGTTGATAAATCTCTGAATCCAAGCAGGGAAGGCATGTCCTGCAAATCTTCCAAAAATCCTTGAGATTTTATTGGTCATCAATACTCCTAAAGGGTTTATAATCTGGCACATCAAAAAGATCTGGTTGATTACATAGAATTTCAAAGGGTTTGAACTTGGATTTGTAGCCCAAACTTGGATGTCCTTCTATCCAATACCCAGGATAAAAATAGGGAATTCCCCTCTGCCTTGCAATATGGAACTGGGTCAAGATATTAAAAACACCAAGACTGCGCTTCTCAAAATCATGGTCATAAAAAAAATAAATCGCACTGATTAAATCCTCTAAAATATCCACATATCCCACACCAAGCAGAATCCCATCCAAAAAATAATTCAGCTCATAGCCAAAATTTCTACCCCCTGCCACAAAAGTATCATAGTAATAGCGCTCATCCACACTCTTGTAATGCCATTGTTTTTTTTCCTCCATGACTCTGTGGTATTTATTGTAAAGCTGCAATTTTTCCTCACTGAAGGAAGGTTTTTGCAAAATCACTTCCAAGTCTTGATTTTTCCTTATGATGCGTCTGTGAATTCTAGATGGGATGAACTGCGCGATGTTTTGGCGGATGGTTTTACAAGCATCACAAGATTGGCAAACAGGAACAAAAAAACACTCTCCAAACCTCCTCCAACCCCTGGCTAAAAGGCCCGCATAAAAGTATTCACTACACTCCTCAATATAAAAATAGCGAAAAAAACTCTCTTTGTTTTTCAGATAGCTGCATTCAGATCGCTCTGAAAAAAATTCTACGATTTTCAAAAAGACTCGATATCAGCTAATTTCAATGTGAATTCCACTTCGCCACGCCCAATACGCAACTCTTTTGCGATGGAATCCACGCTCCATCCCTCTTGAAATAGTGCGATGATGCGCCTCTCATCAATATCATTATTATTCCCCACATAGCCAAAATCTCGTACGCGATTCTCTAATCGAAGAATCTTTTCTTCAAAATAATTATGCTCATTTTTGCTATGTTCCTTAATTTCTTTGAGCTGCTGATAAAAGTTACTCAACCCCACTTCCATATTGCTTTGGAAATCATCACCCAGGGCCAGGGATTTTTCTTTGCTCTGTATTTCTTTCATGGCCTTTTGAAGCTGGTGCATCTCTGTGGTGATATGGTCAATGGATGCCTCTAATAAATTGTGTTTTTTGGTATTTTCTTTTTGCTTGACAAAGACATATGCTAAAACCCCAACCAAAACAAGGATCACAGATACAGCAGCAATTCCTAGTGTCATCTCATTTATCATTTCTGATCCCTCAAATATTTCTGTGCTCTGATATTTGCCATCTCTGTATTTGCAATATAATTGTCAAAATCCTCGATGTCACTGGGATGCATTTTTGTAATCTGCAAAACCCTATCGCTCAGCGCAAGGGCAAATAAGGCAATAATTCTATCAGAAAAAACCGGCAAAACAAAACGCAGATAATAGCTCTGGCCCTCTACAAGATTCCCATCTCTCAAATACATCACTCCATGTCCAAGCGCTGCAATTTGATCCTTTTTCTCAAGCCTTTGCAATAACTCTTCTTCCCCAAAAAGCTTTCTTTCAATTTTTGCGATCTTTTTATAAAGCTCTAGCAAAATCTCCACAATCAGCCCATCTTTCCCTTGCTCTGCCGCACTCCAGTCTTTGAGTTTTTCATACGCTGCACCAAGCCTATGATACTCCTCCAAATAAGCTCCATCATCTCTACTAAGTTCAATGGCAATGGCGCTTTCCACCACCCGAGTGTTGATTCCTCTGGTTTTGCAAAAATCATATAATGCATGCATGAAAAATCCCTAAAAATGTAGAAAAAATATTTTGTAGAAAATATCCAAAAAAATAAAACCCAAAAAAATAAAACCCAAATAGCCATTGGTAACAAAAAATGCCCTGGGAATGTTTAGCAAATCCTTTTGAACCAAATACTGCTCATAAGCCAACATCCCCATCGCCACAAAAAGACCCAGGTATGCAAAAAGTCCTCCATGAATAAACATCACAAAGGCCAACCAAAAAACCACTGCCAAAAAATGGGAAAGTCTAGAAAAAAACAAGGTCTTATCAATCCCAAAGCGTGAAGGAAAAGAAAACAACCCCTCTTTTTTGTCAAATTCCATATCCTGCAGGGAATACAGCAAATCAAATCCTGCCACCCAAAACAAAACGCCAAGAGCCAGTAACACACTCCACAACGGCACAACCCCCAAAATCGCAATTACTCCAGAAATTGGCGCTAAGGCCAGGCAGACACCCAAAAAATAATGCGCCATGACGCTAAAGCGCTTCATATAAGAATAGAGTGCTAGAATCACCAAAAACAAAAAAGAAAGCCCAAAGGCCAGGGAATTGATGCAATAACTCACCAAAATGAAAATCACTGCATTAAAAACACAAAAAAGCGCCACAGATTTTGCGCTGATGCGGCCATCTACACTGGGGCGATTTTTGGTGCGGTTATTTTTGCGATCAATATCCCGATCGCAAAAGCGATTGAATCCCATAGCAAAATTTCGTGCACTAATGAGGGCAATAGTGCAAAGCAGGAGCAAGGTAAGATTTTCCCTCCAAGAAAATTCTTGCGAGGAATATTTTTTAAACAGCGCGATACTAATTGCCATGAGGCTAAATGCTGCAGAAAATATAGTGTGCTCAAACATCACCAATTCGCTGAAATTTTTGAGTTTTTTCCACATTTATTTCAAGCCCAAAGAGACGACTTTTTTTAGGCCATCAGAGACACTCATCTCTGTTTTCCTGATCTTGTCCTTGGGTACGCGCAGCAAGATCCCAGAGGTGGGATTTGGTGTAGTAGGCACAAACACCCAAAAAACCTCTTCCTCTTCTTTGGTGATGAATCCCACCACATCATGACCTGCCAAATCCACAAACACAACACCCAAATAATCCTTATCCCCGCCGCCAGAAAACATTTTTACCATGTCCTTCAAAATGCTATACACCACGCCAATTCCCGGGATCTTGGCGATGAGGAATTCTGAGAATTTGAGCAAAAGAAGTTCACGATTCTTCTCAAATAAATATCCCGCATAAATCAAAGTCAAACAGGTAAACATCAACACCAAAACTGTCCCCCAGATGCTATTGGATGTGGTGTTAAAAATAAATTGCACAATATAGCTAACAATCCCAAAAATAAAAGATAGTAGCCAAATTAAAATTCCAAAGGGCAGAAGCACCAACAACCCCTTGCCAAGCAAGCGAAAAATTGTCTGCATAAAAATCTCTTTTTGTTTTTATTATACTCCAATGCCTAGGATTTTGCAAAATCTAAGCAACAAAAAACCATAAAACCCTATGCCAAAAAGCAACAGCACAAAAAATATTTTTCTGGAAAAAATGGCCCCAAAACTCGCCAAAACATAACCCAAAAACAAGGGCCATGGGGTATAGAATTCAATAAAGGGGATTTTTGCACCCAAAACCCAAAGATAAAAAGGATCTAATGCATCCCCAAGGCCCAAGAGATGCAGCGCAATCACCAAGGGAAAATACAGGGGAAAAATCATGCTAATAGAGATCGCGAGAAACTGATAGGGCGAAAAATAAGGAAAATAAAAATGCACCACAATCCCCATGAGCAAAAACATGCAGAGATTAAACCCAAAAAAATAAAGCAAGATTCTTTTTTTGGGGACATGTCGCACAAAAAGAAAAATATAAAACACACCAAACACAGAAAGCACAAAGCCAACATTCCATGCAAAGCTAGGGAAAAAAGCTAACGATAATAACACCACCACAAAAAGCATGGAAAAAGAAAACAATGCCACGCCCCCCAAATAAAACAAATACGCCAATGCTGCCATCAAAAATGCGCGAAAAAATGCGGGCTGAAATTCCAATAGCACCAAATACCCAAACATTCCCAAAAGCACCAAACAACCCAGGTCATAATACAAATTTCGGTAGGGGAAGAATCTTTTTTGCAAAAAACGATAGGGGAGAAATAAGAGAAAAAACAAAATACTAGAAAGCAATCCTAGGTGAAATCCGCTAATAGCGATGAGATGAGAGATCCCTGTGACATTGGCAATATTGCGCCAGGCAGGATTGACCCTATCGCCAAAAAACAAAGCCTTATACAGCAGCGCACTATTGGCATCACCATGCTGCTTATCGATAAAATCCCGCAGGGGCTTTTTGTAGCTTTCTTTGGGTAGGAGGCTTAACTGATAGGTGTGAAAATAACAGCTTTTTAAAAATTCCCAAAAGCTACATTCTGCCATTTTCCCAAATACCCGAACATCCCGATAAATCAAGTCTTTGAGGTCCTGGCGCGAAGTAGTATAAAAAATATGAGCATTCCTATCTTCTAGCTTCAGCACAAAATAGGATTTTCCTCCCTTTTGTTTGCGATACTGGAGCTTGATCGTTGCTTGCAAGGCTTGAGGCTCTGATTTGCTATAGCCTTGGTAATCCTGATAGATACCAAAAAGATTGTAGGAAAAAATCAAAAAAGAGAAAAATATAAAAAACGCCCATTCCTTTTTGCCAGACAAAACAGGAATGGGAGAGGGACTTGATTGGATCCTTGGGCGCAAAAACTAGCCTAAATTACCAGGCAATGCGAGCTCCTCTCCCAAACGCTCATCATCCAGGTTTTTTGTGGCTTGATATTCGTGCTCCTCCATACCCTTGGCGCGATTTTCAAAACGCGTAAATCTTTTGCTAAACTGGATCTTGATATCTCTAGTTTCCCCATTGCGATTTTTTGCCACCAAAATCTCTGCATCACTTACTTCTGCATTTTGCAACTTCTGAAATTCCTGGAGGGCTCTTTTTAGCGCCTCGTCATTTTTCTGCCCCTTTTCTTGGAGATCACGACGCAGACGCTCGATTTTGGAGCGCAGCTCACGGATGTGGTAAATCTCTTCGCGATAAAGGAAAAGGATGATATCTGCATCCTGCTCGATAGAACCAGATTCCCGCAGATCTGAGAGAATGGGGCGCTTATCATCACGCGCCTCTAATGTGCGATTGAGCTGGGAAAGCGCGATGATGGGGATTTGCAACTCGCGCGCAAGGATCTTTAGCCCCCGACTAATCTCACTCACCTCCAAGTGGCGATCGCGATTTTCTTTATCCACCCCGCGCATCAACTGCAAATAATCCACGATGGCAATGCCAATATTGGGATTTTGGGATTTGAGTTTTCTGAGTTTGGAGCGCAATTGATGGATGTTTAGAGAGCCGCCATCATCGATAAAAAGCTCTCTTTGAGCAAGCTGATCTGCATAGCGAGTCAAAATGTCAATTTGCCCATCATCCAAATTTCCAATTTTTAATTTTTGCAAGGGAAGAGAACTAAGCGCTGAGATCATTCTCAACATCAATTGCTCTGCTGGCATCTCCAGGCTAAAAACTGCCACCCCTATGTTGCGATTTAGAATATGTTGGGCCATATTCAAAAACAATGTCGTCTTCCCCATGGATGGGCGCGCGCCAATGATGATCAAATCCCCCTTGTTAAACCCAGTGGTCACCTCATCTAGCTCCAAAAATCCCGTGGTCACCCCAGTGATAATCGAATTGCCCCTTTGCTTATGCTCTAAAATCCTATCAACAGTGGAATCTAAAATATCCTTGACATTGCGAAAATCACTCTGCGCACTATTTGTAGAAATCTCAAAAATCTTTTTTTCCACTACATTTAAGATCTCAGCGCTATCTAACTCCTCATTCAAGGATTGCTCCCGCAGGGTGTTGGCGAGGCTGTGCAGCTCGCGCTTTAAAGAGATATTTTTAAGCTCCTTGATATATGCCTCGATATTGGCGATGGGATTGGTGGCCAAAATCTTTACAAACTCCTCATCACTGACCAATCTCTTGTCCACTCTATTGCGCACAAAATCCTCATCCAAGGGATTTTTTTGCTTGTGCAAACTCACACAAACTTCAAAAATATTGCGATGGGCAGGATAGGCAAAATCTTTGGGCTGCAGATCATCTAGGATGTTTTCAAAATTGGAGGGATCAAACAAAATGCTAGAGAGGATGGTGCGTTCCAAATTTGCATAATAACCTGTGTTTTCCATGGATTTATCCCTTAAGCAAATGTTACATCACTGCAAAATTCTATCAAAAATCCCCCAAATTTTGCTGATTTCTACACTTTTAAATCTCTAAAATTGCCTCCTAAAAAAATTTTCAGTAAAATCTAAAAAATAACAAGAATAACAAGAAACATGAGAAGATTCACTCAAAAAATTCAAAAAAACCTAAGCATGGTTTATAATTTTCTAACCCATGAACAAGAGATTTTCTATTATGCTGCGAGTCTGAGTTTTTACACCATCTTTGCCATCATCCCGCTATTGTTTATCATCTTTTCCATCCTTTCCCATCTCCCGAGCTTCCAATACCGACTCGAAGATGTAAGGAATGTAATTTTTTCTTATATCATCCCTATAGATAGCGATATTCTCAACAATATGCTCAATGACTTCATGATCAATGCGCCAAAAATGGGGATGGTTGGCTTTGTTTATATTATCTTTACTTCGCTTTTCTTTTTTCGCAACTATGAATTTATCACATCAAGAATGTTTAACTCAAAACCACGTAAAATCCTGGATTCTTTGATGGTGCATTGGCTCCTAATTACCTTTTTCCCCATCATGATTATGATATTTTTTTATGGCAGACATGAGTTAAAATCCATCCTTACTAACCCATTTTTGATTTTTCTATCCATTAAGATTGCTCCCTGGATTGTCAATTGCCTCTTTTTCATGATGCTTTTTCAAATCTCTGCCAACAAAACGCTCAATAAAAAAATCCTAATCTTTTCTTCATTCCTCTGTGCGAGTATGTGGCAGTTTTTCAAGTGGGCATTTTTTTATTACGTCACTTACAACAAGGCATATCCTAGCCTTTATGGCTCAATCTCGATTCTGCCAATTTTCATGCTGTGGATTTATATTTCTTGGACGATCCTGCTGTTTGGGATGCGATTGTGCGAAGGAATGAATATTTTCACGGATTCTAAAGAAGCAGCAAAAGACACCGACCTCAAATAAGGCCGATGTCCCAAATATCAATCTTTGTAAATAACTTAACAAAACAAAAAGGAGAGCAGTGCACAACCTACGGCAAAGAAAGGAGGGGGAGGTAACCTTGCCATACTGTGCACTGAGTCAGCTTTGACGCTGACTGTTAGAATACTAACAAAAAAAACCTAATCAAAGTAAATGACAAAAATAAATCATCAATAATGTTGCTTAAGTTAAGATAAAAATATGCTATAATCAGGCAAAATCAAAAGTTCCAGAAGGATAGGAATATGCGCATCTTGCTGATTGACAAGGACGACAGCTTCATCAAAAATCTCAATAGCTTTTTTACAAAGCGCAATTACCAAACTGATGTTGCTGGCAATCTAAAAGATGGCTATTATTTCATTGATATTCGCAATTATGATGTGGTTTTGCTCAGCTGCACCTATGATGATGCCTCAGAGCTCCTAGTAGACATCAAGGCAAAAAATCCAAAAACCATCATCATCGTCACCGACAAAAAAATCCACCCTGAAACAGAAATTAAAATGTTCAAACTCGGCGCAGATGATTATATCCCAAAGCCCAGCGATGAAAATGCTCTACTTGCTAGGATCGAGGCAAGACTGCGCTTTAGCGACACAGAAGTCATCAAATTTGGAGATCTCATCATCAATCCTGCCGAGGAGCGCATCTCCTACAAAGAAAAGGAGATTGAGGTCAAGGGCAAGCCATTTGAGGTACTCACCCACCTCGCTCGCCACAAGGATCGCATCGTATCCAAAGAGCAGTTGCTTGATGCCATCTGGGAGGAGCCAGAGCTCGTCACCCCAAATGTCATCGAAGTTGCAATCAATCAAATCCGCCAAAAGCTTGACAAACCCCTCAAAATCTCCACAGTGGAGACTGTGCGACGCAGGGGATATCGCTTCTGCTATTCCGAAAAATAATTCACACATTCTGAGATCATTTTTATGACTTCTTAATATTTTTACATCTGGGCTATCAGGCAAGTTGACCCCCACTCGTAAAAAAATCCATTTCATCGTCAAAAACACTCATTTATCGCTTGCAAAAATGCGATAAATCCTCATGCTAGGAGGCCCCAATCCAAATACCTTCCTACAAAAAAGCAGCAACACTTTGGTTCTGTTTTTGCCCATCGTAAAAATAATCACCCCCATGAAAAGCATGCCTACCCACACCCCTCAAAAGCCCATCCAAAAATCCAGCTCAGCCCTTTAGCCAGCCCTTAATTTTCTCATAGGCCAATTCAAAAATCCCCTTATGAGGCTCACTCTCCTGTCCAAAACTTTTGTGCAATTGCTCTAATAATGCCTTTTGTGCTTTATCAATTTTTCTGGGGTAGATAGTCTTTATAATGACGATAAATCTCCCTTTTTGATGTGAGCGCACACCCTTGACTCCTTCATTTTTGAAGACAAATTGCTCACGATCTCTTGTGCCAATTGGCAGATTTAACTCCACCTCACCTCTAAGCGTAGGAATCTTAATCTGCGTACCCAAAGCAATGGAGGTAAAAAACACCGGCACTTCTATATAGATATCATCTCCATCACGGATGAAATGCTCATCTTGCTCCACGCTGATATGCACATACAAGACCCCTCTTGCAGCATTTTTATTGAGCAGATTTCCATGTTTTTCCATACGCAAAGTATTGCCCTCATTCACTCCCTCAGGAATATTAACCTGCACCTCCTCTTGATGGGATTCATATCCCCTGCCCTTGCAGGTTTTGCAATTTTCTGCACTCATCTCCCCTCTACCTTGGCAATGCGGACAGGTCTGCCCAATAGCCATGAATCCCTGTTGAATAAATACCTGCCCCCTTCCCTGACAATGCGAGCAAGTCTGAAGTTTTCCATTTTTGGCACCGCTGCCATCACAATCCTTACAATAGGCCTTGTATTCCAAATTAATGCTTTTTCTGCAGCCAAACACTGCTTCTTTGAAGCTTAGATTCAGCCTAATTTCGAGATCTGGATGAAATTTTGCTTGTTTTTTTTGTCGACCTCCACCAAAGCCCCCAAACATATCAAAGATGGATCCAAAGCCTTCAAACAAATCACTGAAATCCGCGCCACTAAAACCGTGATAACCTCCATTTTTCAATCCCTCCTTACCATATTTTTTATAGATTTCGCGCTTTTCATCATCGCTTAAAACCTCATAGGCCTCATTAACTTGCTTGAATTTTTCCTCTGCTTCTTTGTCGTTGGGATTTCGATCAGGATGATATTTTAATGCCATTTTACGGTAGGCTTTTTTAATGATTTCCTTATCATCAGTCACACTAATTTCTAGTATTTCATAATATTCCAAAACATTCTCCAAAATTCACATTTTTTAAAAAATGCTAAAATTGTAGCAAAAAATCCTAGAGAAATAAGGCTGGCTGTGAAAAGTTACAAAAATAACCTAAGGCATTTCAATGCTCTATTAGAATCCCTAGAGCAGATCCCTGCCATCGGGAAAAAAAGCGCATTAAAAATCGCCTATGCCATCAGCGTGGAAAATAAATTTTTGGGACTAAAAATCGCACACTGCATCGAAAATGCCATCTCTCATGCACGCAACTGCAGTCTATGCAATGCGCTGAGTGAAAATGAATTATGCGACATCTGCAGTGATGAGAATCGCGATTCCTCACAATTATGCATGGTCTTGCATTCTAAAGATATTTTTACCATCGAAGAAACAGGGGATTATAAGGGATTGTATTTTGTCATCCAGGATCCAAAGGCACTAGATTTTTCTAGATTGCAAAAACAAATCCTAGACCACCAAACAAGAGAGATTATCTTTGCCTTCAGTCCTACGCTGGCAAATGATGCCATCATGCTGTATATCGAGGATAAGCTCCAGCATTTGGATCTGAGTTTTAGCAAAATTGCCCAAGGTGTGCCAACGGGCATAGGGCTAGATAATGTCGATCAACTCTCGCTTTCCAAGGCCATCCTCTGGCGCACAAAAATCTAGCTTTTTTAGCAGTTGCTTTTTGTATTTTTGTAGTATAATCCCAGGCATTGTTTTGATTGATTCAAGCAAAATTACAAACATAAAGGAAAGAAATGAAAAGGATCGCTCTTTTTGCATTGGCAAGTTCTCTTAGCCTACTTCTAGCAGAAGCTCCTGCTATCTATAAAAAATGTCAAATATGCCACGGAGCAACAGGGCAAAAGATGGCTCCAGGTGCCAAGCACACTATCGCAGGACAGCCTAAAGAAAAATTATTAGCAGACCTCAAGGGCTACAAAGCAGGAACTGCTGATAATGGGGGAAATAAAGCAATCATGTACAGACAGATGAAAAATGTATCTGATGCGGATATCGAGGCATTGGCAGAGTATATCTCAAAATTGCCAGCAAAATAAAAGTCGGATTTTTCCGACTCTACGGACACTATGGCACAAATTCTCATCGATTCTCAAAAGTATAAAAATAATCTTGATCTCATCACATCTCATTTGCATGATAAGACAAAACTTGCAATCGTATTGAAAGACAATGCCTATGGGCATGGACTAGAAGAGATGGCCCATCTTTCACACAATTATGGCATCAAGAGTGTTTTTGTCAAAAATGAGTCAGAGGCACGAAAAATAGAGCATCTCTTTGAGCATATCACAATTTTTTATGGCATCCCAAGCTCCCCCTTGCCTCCAAATCTCCACCCCGTCATCCATTCCAATCAAAATCTAGATCTCCTCGCCTCACCCTGTTCTGTGGAGCTCAAAATCAACATCGGAATGAATCGCAATGGAATCGCGCCAAGGGAGCTAGAATCCATGATTACAAAAATCCTCCAAAAAGATCTAGGGCTATTTGGTGTGTTTGCACACAACGGCTATGGGGATGATCTCATGGAGGATTTTCAAAACGGGCAGCAAATCTTCCAAGAAATCAAAGAGCAAACCCTCTACCTCTCCCAAAAACTAGGATTCCCACGCCCCAGATTTCATTCCCTCAATTCCTCTGGTACGCTAAGAAGCCGGGAATTCCCGGATGATTTGGTGCGCATTGGCATGGCAGCATATGGCTATTGTGGAGCAAATTTCCCCCTTGAGATTGCAGACAGACTCCAGCCAATCGCCAGTCTCTGGGCAGACAAAATCTGCACGCATTATCTGCCTAAAGGCGCAAAGATTGGCTATAGTGGGATGAGCGTGTTGCAAGAAGACAGCTTTGTGAGCACCTATGATATTGGCTATGGAGATGGGCTCTTTCGCTTTGATGGCACACAACCTCCTTATTTTAGCGCTGATGGCTTTTTAATCCTGCCAAAAACTTCCATGGATTGCTTCTCAGCCCTCAGCACAAAAGAGCGCATTTGCGTATTTGATGATGCTAGGACATTAGCGCAGATCTTTCATACCATCCCCTATGAAATCTTGGTGCGCATCTCTCCTTTTATCCAAAGAATCATCCTTTGATGCAAGAAAGAATCTATGCCCTAAACCACGCTCCCATTCCCTTTTATTTCTCTCAAAATGCAAGAGATTTTATCGTAAGAGAAATCCCACTCTATGCCTTTAGCAACAAGGGAGAGCATCATATCTTGCACGTCCGAAAAAAAGGCCTAAGCACCCAGGAAATGCTAAAAATCCTTAGCAATGTTTTGGGATGCAGGATCCAAGAATTTGGATATGCGGGACTCAAAGACAAATCTGCCACTACCACGCAATATCTCTCCATTAATAAAAAATTTACCAAAGATCTAGCCATCCATCTCCCCGTCCTCAAAGAGCAGGGGATCAAAATCCTTGATGAGACCTATCATGACAATAAGATTAAGCTCGGTCACCTCAAGGGAAATTCCTTTTTTATCCGTCTCAAAAAAATCACTCCGCTGCTTGCCATGCAATTAGAAAATGCTATTCAAAAAATTCGCACACAAGGCCTGCCAAATTACTTTGGCTATCAGCGCTTTGGCAAATACCAAGACAATCATAAAGAGGGCCAAAAAATCGCGCATAAGCAAAAAAAATATCGCAATAAAACCCTGCAAAATTTCCTGCTCAATAGCTATCAAAGCGAACTTTTCAATCAATGGCTCTGCAGACGCATCAAACTTGCCAAAATTTTTGCGCACTTCTCTACAAAGGAAATCCCAAGGGCGCTTAAGCTAGAAGGCTTTGACCTAGAGCCTCAAAGCATCCCCCTCCTCAAAAACCAACCCCATTTTTTCAAAATCCTCAAGGGTGATGTCTTAGAGCATTATCCATTTGGGAGGCTTTTTTGTACCAATTTAGATGAAAATGATGTGATGCGATTTTTTCAAAAATCCCTCGCTCCCACAGGCTTGCTCTGTGGAAGGGGGGCATTTTTGGCACAAGATGATGCGCGAAAAATTGAGGAATTGTTCATTGATGATAAAATGGATTGCAATAGCACTAGACGCTATGCATGGGTATGGCCAGAGGAGGTTACTTATCGCTTTTTAGAAAAAGAAGCATGGTTTGAAATGGGGTTTTATCTGCCAAAGGGAAGCTATGCTACAATCTTTTTAGAAGAACTCGCTCATCAAGAAATTTCAATCCATTGATTCAAGGAGGATGCATGCATTTTGAATCCATTATTGCCCGCAATCATCAAAAAAGCATGGCAGTGATTTTTACTTACATTGCGATCTTTATTTTTGCAGGCCTCTTGTTGGATTTGGTGCGCATCAATGCAGCAAATTTCACCAATGGACTCATCTCCCTCATAAGCTTTGAGGTTTTCCCCACTATCACTGTTGTGATGTGCCTAATCGCAGGAATCCTCATTGCTTATAGCATCAGCAGCTTTGATCGCATCATGCTAAGTGGCAGCAACTACAAAGAAATCAATCCTTGCTACACCCTGAGCACCAAGGAGCAAAAAATCTACAATCTTTTTCATGATTTACTAAACTCTGCCAGACTCCCCTTCACACCAAAGCTCTACATCATTGACGCACCTTATATGAATGCCTTTGCAAGTGGGTGGAATTCTAGAAATTCTCTCATTGCACTCACTACTGGGATCATAGATCGTTTGAGTGATGAGGAGCTACAGGCAGTGATGGCCCATGAGCTCAGTCATATTCGTCACGGAGACATTCGCCTCACCCTATGCGTGGGAATACTGAGTAATATTCTGCTTTTAATCGCCAATTATGCAGTGTTTTTTTTACTGGGAGGAAATCGCAGAGAAGGAGCAAACACAGCGCGAAATATTTTGCTTATCTTGCAGTTTGTTTTGCCCATTTTTACCTTTTTGCTACAAATGTATCTTAGCCGAAGCAGGGAATATATGGCAGATAGCGGGGCGGCATATTTGATGCATGATAATCGAGCGATGATTCGCGCACTGCAAAAAATTTCCCAAGATTATTCAGAAAATGATTATAAAAATCTCGATATCAACCCCACACGAAAGGCTGCCTATATCTTTAGTGAAGATGCATTCAGCACCCATCCCAGCATCAAAAATCGCATCGCAGTTTTATTGGGGAAAAAATATGATTAATTTTGAAAAATTCTTCTTGAAAATCGGAGAGGATCCCAACCGAGAGGGCTTAAGAGATACTCCAAAACGCATCAAGAAGCTTTATGAAAGCCTCTTTGATGGCTATCATAAAGACATAGATCAAGCACTGGGCAGCGTGTTTAATGAAGAGCATTTTGATAGCATGATTACGCTCAAAGATATGGAATTTTATTCCATGTGCGAGCATCATCTCCTGCCTTTTTTTGGCAAGATCCACATCGGTTACATTCCCAATGAGAAACTCGCTGGCATTGGTGGGCTAGCAAGGCTGGTGGATATTTTTGCACATCGCTTGCAAATCCAAGAACGCTTCACCAACCAAATCGCTGATATATTGATGCAAAAGCTAAGTCCCAAGGGCGTAATGGTAACTTGCGAGGCGACACATCTTTGCATGCGCATGCAGGGCATGCAAAAACAACATGCCAACATCCACACCAGCGCAGTCAGAGGGATTTTCAAAACAGATAGCCGAACGCGCTCAGAATTCATCGCCTTTGTGGCAGCAAAATCTTAAAGATTCTTTGCCTTTTTAGACAGAGCCAAAACAATCCCGATGGCGATGCAGTTAGCGAGCATGGAACTGCCCCCATAAGTGAGAAATGGCACAGCAATGCCCTTGAGTGGGATCACACCTGTCACACCCAAAGCATTAATAAAGAATCCTCCCCCCAAGAGCAGGCAGATCCCCATGCAAAAGAGAAAATGAGGCTTTTCCTCCATGCGATTTGCGATCCGCAAAATCCGAAAAATAATGAACATAAAAATCATAAGACACAGAAGAAATCCCACCAATCCCATTTCCTCACTCAAACCCGCTAGCACCATATCTGTATGCACATCACTCAGAAATCCAAGCTTCACAATCCCCTCGCCAATCCCTTGTCCAAAAAATCCCCCGTGAAAAATCGCATAACCCGCATTATGAATCTGATAGGGCTCAGGGACATTTTCGATGCGAATGAGGCTGGCAAGATTACTGGGAAGATAATTAAGGATGGAGTCTTGAAACACTCCCCACCACAGCCTAATACGCTCCATGCGATGAGGATAGATGGCAATCAACAAAGAACCTCCCGTTAAAGCTGCGAATAAAAAGCTAAAAATTAGCAATAAACGACCTCCGCTGAGTGCGAGCAAAACTACAAATACCACAAGAAGCAAAAATGTTTGTCCAAAATCATTCTGAAAAAAGGTAAAAATCAGCACGATGAGGGCAAACACCACCAAATAAGGAATAATCTTTTTAATCTGCTCACCTAGGGTATCTTCTTTGTCAATCTTGCGAGAAAAACTCCATGCCAAAAAAAATACAAAGCCTATCTTGAAAAATTCCACAGGGGCAAGAGAGAAGCCAAGAAAGTGAATCCAGCGCTTAGCCCCGCCAGTGACTGGCGCAATAGATTCTGGCAAAAACAGTAGCACAATGCTAATGACAAAAAACACCCCAAAAATAAAAAACCCTAGGCTATTGAAAATCTTGTCCATATCAAGATAAGAAAAGCCCCACATCAAAAAAATCCCAAGGGATGCGGCAAAGAATTCTCGGATAAAAAAATGAAATTCCCCATAATGATAATAAATTGCAGGATAAGTGGAGAGAGAGAAACTCATAATCGTGCCCATTGTAATCAACAAAACACAGAGAATAAAAAGCTTAGAATCAGCCATGAAAACCTCTTGGTGGATTTGCATCTTTTGCGTATTTTATCAAATTTTCCCCTGCTTGGCAGATTTTGCCTGGCAGATTTCACCCCCATATTACGCACTTGGGATTTTACAAAATCCTGATAGAAAGCCCTTTAAACCCCAGTGAAATTGAAAATGAGGCTAGGATGCAAAAGAAAGCAATACCAAAGCGCAGTATGGATTTTTAAATCTTAACATCCTGGTAAAGAAGGGTATGCCATCAGCAGCGCTGCAATGATGTTGTTGTTAAAATCAACCAAAGATAGGGATTTATGAGGATTTTCACAAATCCTTGAAATTGTCTGAGGGAATTTTGCAAGCGATGTGCAAAATGGCTGCAGAAATTTTACGATTTGGGCGTGCGATGCGTGAAAATCAAGAGAGGAGGGCTAAAAAAATGATTGCAGAAAATATTCAAGAAATGCAGCCAAGAGCCCCTTTCATTTTAGTGGACATACATACTATTTTGGAATATTTTTTGCTTGGATTCTAACAAATTTTAGGAGTCACCGTGAATAGAAATCCAGTGCTTGAAGTTTCAAGGGCCTATCCCTTTGTCTATGAGGCATTAGACTATCGCTCCATGCGTCAAGATCTCATTGCTAGCAATATCGCCAATGTGGACACTCCTTTTTATCGTCCTAAAGACATTGATTTTGAGCATTATCTCGCCCAAGAAAAGGCCAGAATTTTTGATAACAAACCTCATTTGGAACTAGAAATGGCACAAACTTCTAAAAATCATCTTAAGGGTGGGGATACACAATCCTACCGCCCTACTACATTTTTTCGAGATGGGCATCTGGCGCGCAATGATGGAAACAGTGTGGACTTGGATGTAGAAACTAGTGAGATGGGAAAAAACAGCATAATGTATCAAGCCCTCACCACCGCGCTCAAGAAGCACAGAGGCATCTTTACTTATGCAATAGATTCTGGAAGAAATTTATAAATAGGAGATTAAAATGGCTTTTTTATCAAGTTTTGACATCAGTGGATATGGACTCTCAGCACAGCGCTTCCGTACCAACATCATTTCTAGCAATATCGCCAATGCAAATACCACACGCACAGATGAGGGCGGGCCCTACCGCAGACAAGAGGTTGTTTTTAAAGCCTTTGATTTTAATAAAATCCTGAATGAAAAAATTGCCAAGGAAAATGAAAATCTCGCCTATGAAGATCCCCTTGATGAAAAAGAATTCGGAAAATTACCAAAACCCGCTATAATGAGCGTCTATGTGGACAAGGTTGTACGCGATGATAGGGAACCGTTAATGAAGTATGATCCTAGCCACCCTGATGCGAATGCAGATGGATATGTTGCATATCCCAATGTCAATCCAGTGGTGGAGATGGCAGATCTAATTGAGGCAACAAGAGCCTACCAAGCCAACGTCGCAGCATTCCAAAGTGCCAAAAATATGGCCAACAATGCAATTACTATGTTGCAAGCTTAATGAGGTGAAAAAGATTCATGGAAAAATTAAACACAAGCAATTTACTCAAGCTCAATCAAGTGGATCAAAAAGCGAGTGCCAGTGTCAAGAAAACCAGCGACAGTAATGATTTTTCCAAACTTTTAAAAAAATCCATTGATGAGCTCAATCAAGCCCAAGAAAGCTCTGACAAGGCATTGGTAGATATGGCAACAGGTCAGATTAAGGATTTGCATCAAGCAGCCATCGCTATTGGCAGAGCAGAAACCAGCATGAAACTCATGCTAGAGGTGAGAAATAAGGCCATTAGCGCTTACAAAGAGATTTTGCGAACGCAGGTCTAAGCGACTTTAGTCGATGAATGAACAAAGCGGAAGAATTGTCAAAGTTTTTTCGGTATTTGTTGTTTTTATTATCATCGCCTTGCTCCTTTGCCTCTTCACCCTGGGCAAGATCCTAGGACCCAATCACATTCCTTTTTGGCAAAGCAAAAGAATCCAAGTGGCCACGCGAGGATCGATTTATAGTGATGATAATTTCGATCTTGCCTCCAGCCAAGTCCTCTACAAAGTAAGCATCAACACCCTCTCCATCGATCCAGATAAACGTGAGCTTTTTATCAATCTTTTTAGCATTTACAGTGGTATGAGCAGGGAAGAATTACAAGCCAAGCTCAAGCAAAAGGGCTACATTGTCTTCTCCTATAATATCCCTGCAAATGTCGCCGCCAATCTTAGGCAGCTTAGGAGCAAGCTGCTAGCCTATGATGTATTTCGAGAATATCAAGATAGCAGCGGCAGAATCGTGCAAAAGATGGGTATTGATGTGGAGGTCAGCGGCATCAATCGTAATTACGCCTATAATGATGCATTGGAACCAGTTTTGGGCTATGTGAAAAAAAGAGAAGCCAGAAGTGTGACCATCCCTGAGGGAGTCAAGGGTCTGGAGAAGTATTACAACAAAGAACTCTCTCCCAAGCAAAATGGGATCGAGAGGGGAGATCGTGATATCCGCGGCAACATCATCCGAAACAAAACCACAATCCTAAGAGAAAGAATCAATGGTTCAGACATTGCCTTGCATGTCAATCTAGGCTTGCAGCGCAAAGTCGAAAAAATGCTCGATGAATTTTATCAGCAATATCAGGTTGATGAAATCGTAGCTGGGGTGATGGACCCAAAAAGCGGAGCGATCTTTGCACTGGCAACCACCAATCGCTTTGACCCCAAGAATATCACTTCAAATCATGCCCTCAATGCCTCTGTGACAGAGCGCCCATTTGAGCCTGGGAGCACGATTAAGCCCATTGTTTTTTCGATTTTGTTAGACAAAAATCTCATCAATCCTCTAGAACTCATCGATTTAAACAAAGGGTTTTTGCAGCTAGGGCGCTACACCATCAAGGATGACATCTATCCCAAAAAAAATTCCATCGTCCAAGACATCCTCATTCGCTCCAGCAATGTGGGCATGATTAAGATCTCGCGCAAACTTAGTGGAAAGGAATTCTATGAGGGACTTAAAAGCTTTGGTATCTCAGAGGCAAGTGGCATCGATCTGCCCTATGAGCGCGATGGTGTGATCCCAAGCATCAGAAAACTAAGCGGGGAGGCTTATAAGGCAAGCGCATCCTATGGCTATGGTCTCACCACAACCTTCATCCAGCTATTACGGGCCTATGGGGTTTTTTGCAATAATGGAATCCTAGTCACCCCACATTTGATTAAAAACATCACAGATCCTGATGGAAAAATCACCACCCCCACATTCCCCACCAGACAGGCTATTGCCGCACCCACCGCGCGCAAGATCCAGGAAATTTTAATCAAAACCGTGCAAGAAGGTACAGGAAAACGTGCTAAAATCGATAACCTCATCGTGGGTGGGAAAACCGGCACAGCAAGGATTGCCAAAAGTGGGGGCGGATATAGCGACAACATCTATAATGGCTCTTTTTTTGGTTTTGTTAAAGGAGGCAATCAAACCTATGTGATTGGGGTAGTGGTATTTGGGACGCAGCACAAAGAAGATTATTATGGAAGCCAGACTGCCGCCCCTATTTTCAAAGAAATTGCACGTATCATGCAGAAACAAAATTTTTTTAAGGAACAGAAATGAAAAAACTTTTAATTTTAGGATTGTTGAGTGGATTTTTTTGGGCAGATCAGGTCGAGGAAAACATCATAAAAGCCTTTGAAGGGGAAAAAATGCCAGTGAAAAAAATCATTGCCATAGAAACCCTCAATAGTGGGCTTTCCATCGCACTGGTAGAAGAGGAGAATGGCATGCAAATGCCTGTTTTTATCACCAGTGATGGTAAAAATATCATAGGCATTGGTGATCCTCTCATTATGGGAGATCATAATTTCCAGGAAAAACTTCGCCTGATGTACAAAACAGCAATGCATCACAATCAAAAAAGCACTGATGTTAAGATTCTAAAAAGCGTCCCAGAAGATGCATGGATCCATCTCAATGGGCAGGGAAAAAGCGGCAGCATTTATATGGTCGTGGACGCCAATTGCTCTTTTTGCAAACAAGAAATCGCAAAACTAGAAGAAACCATGAAAAACTATAAAGATGTTTCCTTGCTCTTTGTGGGACTGCTTAATGAAAATTCTCTGCACAAAGCCACCAAGGTTTATAAGCTGATCAAAAACACAAAATCCCAGCAGCAAATCATGGCCATTATCCACCAATCTTTTGATAAGAACTTCAAGGCAGATAAAAATGTGGATAATAGTTTTGCGCAGAAAAACAGCAAGGCCATCATCTCTGCTGGCGTGCGCGGTGTGCCCTATATCATCACAGATTAATTCCTGGCAATAATTTTCAGAATCCGCCAAGCATAAACCCCACGCCATCAAGCCTCTTGGAGGCGATAGGAAAATCTTATGAAAATCCATGAAAATCCCCCACAAGCCCAGTATCACAGGGCCATCCCGACTCCTTTATCCCCCACGTCCATCCTACCCACCCATTCCCCTTACTTGACCCTTGATCTCATTTGTATGCACCGCTTGGGTCATTCTACCCCGATTTATCCACTCTGCTTGACCTCTGGTCTCACTCATTTTTTCACATCATGAGGTACACTGAAATGCGAAATTTTTTACGATACCAATTTGCCAATCTCTCTGCATCCTTTTGGGGAGTACTGTTTCTTTGCTGTGCATGCGTGCTTGTTTTTGGAATTTACTCCCAAGATCATGTCCTCAATCTCATTGGCGCCATTCTAGGCGTGCTTTTTGCTTTTTTTGCTGGGGCTGGCAAACCCATCTGCTTCATATTTGGGATTTTCTATTCTGTATTGATGATTTTCATCACATTTGAAGCAAAACTCTATATCGAGCTGTGGCTCAATCTTTTTTATCTCCCCATCAATGTCATAGCCCTGACTCTATGGCAGAAAAATCTCAATGACGAAAAAAAGCGTGTGCGAGTCCATAAACTCACCCCCACAGCTCTGCTTTTAGTTCTTGTTGGGATTGCCATCCTAAGCATAGCATTATGGCAAATAGGTGTGGCATTTCATGCGGAATTTGCCCTGCTTAATTCCATTACCACCGTTTTGCAAATCGTTGCATTCATCCTGCAAACGCAGCGTTATGCCCAGCATTACTGGCTTGTGACATTGGCAAATCTTATTATGGTTTACATTTGGCTTAAGATTTCTCTTGGAGATTTCAAATTCATCTTCCAATTCCTCAATAGCCTTGTGTTTTTGGGGATCGGAATTTATTATGCCCTGCAGTGGTACAAAATAGCAAGCGAGAAAGAATCATGAAAAATCATCCAAACAAAAAAGCATTCATTTTGGCCAATGGATCCTTCCCAAAGAACAAAGCGCTGCGCACACTCTTGCATGATGCAGAATTCCTTGTTGTATGCGATGGCGCGATGCGCCATTTGGAAGCTCTTGACATCCTGCCTCATGCCATCATTGGCGATCTAGATAGCATCTCCCCACAGCTCAAGGCAAAATACCAGGATCGCATCATAGAAATCAAAGAACAAAATAGCAATGATTTGAGTAAGGCATTTTTTTATTGCATATCCTTGGGATATAAAGAAATCACAATCCTTGGTGCAACAGGAAAGAGGGAAGATCACACGCTAGCAAACATTTCTTTGCTTTTGCATTATCACTCCTTTGCAAAGGTTATTCTGCGTAGCGATTATGGCACTTTCCAGACCTTTGCAATCAAGCAAAGCCCCCATGTGATCCAAAGCTTCAAGGGACAGCAAATCTCTCTGTTTTGTTTAGATCCAAGCGTGCAACTCACTAGCACCAAACTCAAATATCCTCTCAACGATCTTTCTCTGCCATTGTGGGCAAATGGCACGCTCAATGAGGCTCTAGGCACGGATTTCACGCTCTCTAGCAATAAACCAACCCTAGTGCTTGTCTATCAAACCCTATAAGCACATTTTCAAGTAGGGTTTATTATAATTGAGCAAAACTCATAGGAGAGACTCATGGTGGAAAGATATGCGCGAGAAGAAATGAAAAAACTCTGGGACATGCAGGCAAAATACCAAGCATGGCTAGAGGTAGAAAAAGCTGTGGTGGTGGCCTGGAATAAACTAGGTTTGATTCCTGATGAGGATTGTGAAAAAATTCTAAAAAATGCAAAATTTGACATCGCAAGGATTGATGAAATCGAAAAAGTCACCAAGCACGACCTAATTGCATTTACCACTTCTGTCGCCGAATCCCTGGGAGAGGAGTCTCGCTTCATTCATTATGGCATCACCTCAAGTGATTGCATCGATACTGCAGTCGCCTTACAGATGCGAGATAGTCTAAAAATCATCATTGCAGATGTGGAAGCGCTGCTAAAGGTGCTCAAAGAAAAATCCTATACCTACAAGGACACATTGATGGTGGGACGCAGCCATGGCATCCATGGGGAACCCATCACATTTGGACTGGTTGTAGCCATTTGGTATGATGAAATCAGGCGCCACTTGGAGTCTTTATTACACACTCTACCCATCATCGCCACAGGTGCTATTAGCGGAGCGATGGGCAATATGGCCCATACTCCCATGCAATTAGAAGAACTTGTATGCCAGGAGCTCAACCTCAACCCCGCCAAAATCAGCAATCAAGTCATCCAGCGCGATAGTTATGCGAGGCTAGTTTGCGATCTTGCCCTGCTTGCAAGCAGTTGTGAAAAAATCGCCATAGCAATTCGCCATTTCCAACGCACAGAAGTCTATGAGGCAGAGGAGTATTTCAGCAAAGGCCAAAAGGGAAGCTCTGCCATGCCTCATAAGCGAAACCCCGTGCTAAGCGAAAATATCACGGGGCTCTGTCGCATGATTCGCTCCTATGCCATCCCTGCGATGGAAAATGTTGCCCTATGGCATGAGAGGGATATCAGCCACTCTAGTGTGGAGCGATTTATTTTGCCAGATAGCTTCATCACCACAGATTTCATGCTCAATCGCCTCAAAGATCTCTTGCAAAATCTTGTTGTTTACCCTGAAAACATGCAAAAAAATCTCAATCTCACTGGGGGCTTGGTCTTCTCTCAGAGAATCTTACTCGAACTGCCAAAAAAAGGCATCAGCAGAGAGGATAGCTACAAAATCGTGCAGCGCAATGCCATGAAGGTCTGGGAAGATCTCCAAAAAGGAAAAAGCAGCGTGAATGAAAAAGGAGAAAGCCTATATTTGCAATACCTTTTAGGAGATAAGGAACTTGTCGCACTCATAGGGGAAGAAGCAATAAAAAACTGCTTTGAATACAGCTACTACACCAAAAATGTAGATCAAATTTTTGCAAGGGTGTTTGAATAATCCACAAGCCACTCTCACAATTCCAGGGGATGGGATTGCAAGGGTGCTAATTTTTGGATTTTTATAAGGGATGGATTTATAGGGTTTTTTTGAGTGATTCACAACCCCATCCACTTAATTACAAACACAGAAAATGGAGCACCCAGGAATAGCTTAAAACAGCGAATTTAAGGGATTAGCAAACAAAATTGAGTTGTGGCATTAGGTAATAATGTGCAGGGAATCTAAGTCAAAGGATTGTCTTGCTTGACTTCATTTGCAAACTCACTTTAATATGCGGTTTTGCATATGGGCAGTGAGCATAAAACAAAGAGAGCGCAGAGAAACTTGAAGTGCCAGGGTATTTCCTAGACGCAGCCAGCGGGATTTCACATCAGCAGGATTGCTAGAAATAAATGAAATATTCCAAAGCAGAAAAATCCTCTAAACCCATGGGATGAAAAACATAAAAAAATGAGCAAAAAACTCACAGAGCAGCGATGGAACAAAAATAAGGATGCTTAGGACCAAAGGGGTGAATTTGAGTTTTCCAATCAGAAAAAAGCAGCGTGAATGAAAAAGAAGAAAGCCTATATTTACAATATCTCTTAAAAGAAAAGAGCCTTGTCGCACTCATAGGGGAAGAAGCAATAAAAAACTGCTTTGAATACAGTTACTACACCAAAATACAAATGAAAAATTTAGAGAAATGAGAAATTAAGGAAACTTAAGGGGATAGAACTTTTTGCTTTTTGTCATGATTAAGAGGCCAAGAGCGAGTCTTGGCTCTTGATGCTAGATTTTGAAGGGATTTTCTACCACATGCTTTCTATCCACGATATAAGGAATCAAAGCCATGTGTCTTGCTCTCTTGATTGCTACCTCCACGCGCTCCTGCCATTTTTTGGTATTGCCTGTCAATCTTCTTGGCATAATCTTGTATCGCTCAGACAAAGAATGCTTGAGCATCTCCACATCTTTGTAATCGATAAATTCAATCTTTGCCTCTGTGTATTTGCAGTATCTTTTTGAATATTTTTTTCTTTCCATTTCTTCTCCTTAAAAGGGTATTTCATCTTCATTAATGTCAATTTCTGGAACATTATGCGAGTAATTTTTTTGGCTTGTGTTGCTAGCAGGACTTACCTGGGGATTGGCGCGCGGGCTAGGATAATTCTCATAGCCAGAGCCATAATTGACATTTTGGCCAGTTCCATCCTCTTCTGTGAGATTGCCTCCCTTGGAATCAAGCATACTCATGCTCTCAGCAGTGATGGTGTGCTTGCTTTTCTTCACACCCATTTGATCTATCCAGGTTTCATAAGTCAATCTCCCCTCAATCAACACCTTGCTACCTTTGCGCAAATATTGATTGGCAATCTCTGCAGTCCTGCCAAATAGCTTCACGTCCACGAAACAAGGGTCATCTGCGATGCTTCCATCTTGCTTTTTGTATCTGCGATTGCTAGCCAGCCCGATGGTAGCCACAGCAATCCCACTTGGTAAATAACGCAGCTCCACATCACGTGTCAAATTTCCCACCAAAATCACTTTATTAAACATAATCAACCTACTTTTTGATTATTCTGCAGCTTCCTCAGACTTGTGCTCTGCTTGCTCTTCTGTCTTCTCTTCAGATTTTGGCCTAGAGGTTGAAGCATGAGGTTTTTTATTTGCTCGATCCACCAACGCATGCCATGCCTTTTGCTCTTTTTTGCTCTCATACTTGATTACAATGAAGCGCAAAACATCCTCATTAATGCGATAAAGCCTCTCAAGTTCAAGCACAAGACTTGGATTTGCCTGGAAATAAATGACAAAATAATAACCCCTCTTGTTTTTCTTGATCTCATAGGCAAGATTTCTCATCCCCATGTCTAAAGTAGTTTGAATACTACCACCATTTTTGGTAATTGCTTCTTTATAAAATTCAATCTTTGATGCAATCTCTTCCTCCACCAAAGTGGGTTTGAGAATGAACATCGTTTCATAATGTCTCATTTTTACTCCTTGTGGTTTCTAGCCCTTATCTAAGAGCAAGGATTCTTTCAATCTTTCAAAAAAGAACGCGCCATTTTATCACAGACTTGCTTTTATTTTTATTAAGCAGCGGATGTCTGCCTCTTTTTCCCCGCGAAATTGCGCATTACGCCAATCCGCCAACGCCTCAAAAATTTCGCGAAACTGCTTCACTTTAATCTTAATAGCACGATTGGCATATTGCTTTGCCACAAAATCTGGAGGCTGGTAACCCAAAATCTCTTTAGCCTTGTAAAATCCATGGCTTTTGATGTAGGCACAAAAAGAAAACAAGATAAAAAAATACCTCTCCAAAAACCCCAGCACCTCCATCCCATCCCCACCCTCTTCTTGCAATCTTTCATAGACTTGTAAATAATCCTCTCGCCCAAACAAACTCTCTAAAAAATCCTCCATATCCACACTGCCTAGCCCATAGGAGAGCTGCTGTAAATCTTGCAGGGTAATTTTTTCTTCAAAAATTTGATATTTTTGCAACTCCCCTAGTGCGATGGCGATGTCTCCATTTTGGATCTGCAAAAGATTTTGCAGCAAGAAATCCTCTATGTCGATGTCTAGCTCCCTTGAGCGCTCTTTTAATATCCCCACCCCCTCACTAAAACTCGGAGCAAAAAACTGCACATCAATGGCATTTTCTGCTTGGAAATTGGATGCAAAAATCCTAGAATCCTGCCCATATTGGGCCAGTGTTTTATTCTCGCTGCGCAAAAAATTAATAATCAAGGCATTAGCTGGATTTTCTTTGAGACAACCAAGCAATATCTGACATTCTTTTTTGGAAAGTTTGGAATCTAGCTTCAACACCACCACATTATTCCCGCCAAACAAACTCCCCTGCCCCAAGATATCTAGGACACTATCTAGCTGATAATCAGAAAAATACAGGGTTGTGATATTGGCATCCTGCATTTTTTGCAGGATTTTTTTTGTATAAAAATCCACATAAAAACCATCCCCATAAAAGAGCATCGCCTGGGGGATGGACTTAGCAAGCAGAGCATCAAATTCTTTTTTATACATTTTGCATTCCTTGAAAGTTTGCATAAATCTTGGCATTACTCAAATCTACTGCCATGATTTTGACAAAAATTCTATCGAATTTTCTAACCCTCACACAATCCTCCAAAAACACCCTAGCCCCAATAATACGCTCCTCTATCACGCCAAGTACGGGATAATTTTCATCCACCACCATTGCGCCCAATACCACTCCAATATGCTCTCTTGCCCAATGCATGAATTTGCGATCCCTAAAATCCATCTCCATCCTGGCAATCTTTTTTTCCTGCTCATTGAGTAGCGCACAGATTGTTTGACTCTGAGAAAGCAGATAATTTTGGTTAGGGAGCTCTTGGCGCAAAATTGCCTTTAGTAAACGATGCAAAAACAAATCTCCATAGCGCCGAATGGGAGAGGTAAAATGCGCATATGCCTCAAATCCCAGCGCAAAATGAGAATCTTTTTGCTCTTTATACTGGGCTTTATTTTGAGCCTTGATGAGCATTTTGTCAATCTCTACTTTTTGCCCGCGCTCTAAGGCTTGGCTTTGGATGAAGCGCACTTGTTCATGGAAATTTTTCCCCCTTATTTGATAGTCCATCTGCTTGAGCTCAAAAAATAGCATTTGCTTGCGATCTTCTTTAATCTCTTGATGAGTTCGAAAAATCCCGTGATTTTGCAGCATCTTTGCAGCCTCAATATTAGCAAGCAACATAGCTTCTTCAATGATTTGATGACTCCTGCTCTCTTCAACCCATACACTGCTTGCAAGCCTATTTTCCTCATCCAAATGCAAAATCACCTCTGTGCTAGAGAAGCAAAATCCCTTTTTTATGCGATTTTGCTGCAATTTCAAAGCGACCTTGAAAAAGCTTTTGATATTCCTTGCTATGTTTGCTTTGATACCATGTCTTTTTTTCTCCAAAAGCAAATCCACTTGCTCATAAGAGAGATTTTGATGATTGCAAATCACTGCTTCAAAAAGCCTGCTTTCTTTGGGGAGGGAATTTTTGTCAAATTTTATCGCCCACACAAATGCCAAGCGATCCTCTCCTTCTTTGAGCGAGCAGATATTCGCACTCAAATTCTCTGGCAGCATGGGATAGCTTTTGTGCGGGAAATAGAGGCTAAAACCTCTTTGCCTCGCCTCTGTGTCTAGAACACTCTCTGGGGTGACATATGCGCTCACATCAGCGATGGCCACATACAAAACCCGCTGCCTGCTATCATAATAAATCGCATCATCATGATCGCGCGCACTTGCTGGATCGATGGTATAAAAGGGAAGATGCGTCAAATCTATGAAATCAGGATAGAGCGTCTTGTCTACCTGCTTGCCAAAACTCTGTGCATAGGCAATTGCATCTGGAGAGAAGTGTTTGGGATGATTGTGGTGGAGCAATACCAAATCCTCATCCAATGCCACATCCTCTAACACCCCTAGGATTTGTGAGATTTTTTTGGCGCGCAAACCTAGAGAAATCACGCAGTGGCGGGGCAGCTGGCGCAGGGATTTTTGAGAAATGGGCAGGGAAATAGGACGCTTATAATCCTCAAAAAGCTTATAGCCCACAATCCTTCCTTTGTGCATGTCTAAATAGCACAAAAGTTCCCCACAGGGCTGCAGGACTTCTAAAATCTTGGCACGTGGGCCTAATTTTTGACACACCAGCCTTGCGAGCACAATTTCTCCTTTGTGGCAAGGACTCTTACCAAGCACCGGGATTTGCTCCCCTGTAGCGAGATTTTGCAACATCATCAAAGAACGCTTAAAATCCACCCTCCCAATGATAAATCCCTCTGCAATCTTGTAACAACCCTCCTTGTGCTGCAAAAATCCTCTTGCCTGCAGATGACTGGCAAGATTTTTGTAAATCCTAGGAATCTTTTGGCAGCCAAAGAGAATTTGCAAGAAAAATTCCATTCAATCCCCCCTGCTCCTAAAGCAACGCTTCTTGCATAATTGGAAATGCTTCTTTTAACTCCCTTCCACAAAAAAGCTCAAAGGCAAGCGCACCCTGGGCAATCAACATCTCCCTGCCATCCGTGCATTGTAAGCCTAGGCGATCTGCTAACTGCAAAAATGGAGTCTGCATCCCATACAAAAGCTCATAGGCATGGGAAGCATGGGAAAAAATCTCTGCTAATAATTCCTCCTCCATTGGCAAGACTCCCTGCATGCTAGCGCTTGTAGTATTGACCACCATGTCAAAGGCCCAATCCTCTAACTCCCCTGGCAAAACGCAAGCAAAATCACTGCGCAGGGACTCTAGGCGAGTAGCACTGCGATTGAGGATGCATACTTTTTTGCCTTTTTCTTGAAGGATGGTAGCAATGGCTCTTGCTGAACCCCCTGCCCCAAGAATCAAAAAACGCTCACAAGAAAGATCCTTGATAGTCTGATAAAATCCAGGCGCATCGGTGTTATAGCCATAAATCTTTTGATTTTTTAGCACCCAGGTATTGACTGCGCCGATTTTTGCCCCAATCCCCTCCACCACATCACTTTGTGCAAACGCACTCTCTTTGAGGGGCAATGTAATATTTGCACCACTTAAAGAGAGATCAAAAAATTTTTGGCGCAGCCGTGCGGGATCCCTCAGCAGATAACGACCATAAAATCCACAAAAGCCGATTTTTTCGCGCAAATGCAAGAAGGCATGATTGTGCATCAAGGGAGAGAGGGAGTGGGCAATGGGATTGCCAAAGACACAAAACTGCTTCATTTAGGAGAACTTCTGTACAAAATCCAAACAGAATCTCGCGCAGTTTTTCCCCAACTATAGGGCTGCTCAAGCACTAAGAAACCGCCTCTATCCATCCAAGATAAAACGACATAATCCACCAATGGCCTAGCCCTGACATCTCCAATCCTTGCTGCATGCTGTGCACAAACCCAGGGTTTTGTGAATGTTAAAGGCTGTGCATGTGTTTCTAAATGCGCTGAGCATGTGGGATGTATTTCTAAAAGCTTAATGCGCCTAGCAAAAAAGGCAGAAAATTCCTCTTTGATTTTTTTACCAATGGAAGCCAAGACAGAGTAAAACAGGCCGACAAAAACAAGAAAGAAAGGGGGGAGGGAGATTTTTGAGATCATCTAAGATTTATGCCCTCGCTGCTATCCACGACCTGGCCAATCACATAACCATCAGTGTGCCCAAGCACAAAATCAAGATGCTTTGGCGCGACTACAAGCACCATGCCAACGCCCATGTTTAGCACGCGATAAATTTCTTGCTCATCCATCACAGAGGAAATGAGTTCAAAAATCTTGGGGGTTTGGATTGCATTTTTATCAATCTCTCCACCCAAACCCTGGGGTAAAATCCGTGGGATGTTTTCCAAGATCCCCCCGCCAGTGATATGTGCTAGCCCACGGATAGAATTTGCAATTTTTTTATAGGTTTTGACATAGATTCTTGTAGGCTCTAGCAAAACATCAATCAATGCCCTGCCAGCAATTTCATCCTCAAACTTTTTACCCAAAACTTCAAACAAAATCTTACGCACCAAAGAATAGCCATTGCTATGCAGGCCGCTGCTGGGAAGTGCGACGAGGATATCATTTTTTTGGATAGTGAGATTTTTGTTGAGGTCGCGTTTCTCTGCGATGCCCACCGCAAATCCAGCCAGATCAAAATCCTTGCCCTGATACATCCCAGGCATCTCTGCAGTTTCCCCACCAATCAAAGCGCATTCTGCCTCTTGACAACCCCTAACTATGCCACGCAAAACCTTGGATGCTTCCATCTTATCCAGCTTCCCGGTGGCATAATAATCCAAAAAAAATGCAGGGGTGCCAAAATTACAAATCAAATCATTCACGCACATAGCCACAAGATCCACCCCTACGCCCTCAACCCTCCCGCTCTCAATGGCAAGTTTGAGCTTGGTACCCACACCATCAGTGGCAGCTAGCATCACCGGCTCTTGATACCCGCTAGGAAGGGCATAGGCACCAGAGAAAGACCCGATGTTTCCCACTACATTGGCATCAAAGGTTTTTTTGACCTCTCCCTTGATCCTCTCCACAAAGGCATTGCCCTCATCAATATTGACACCAGAATCCCTGTAACTTATCGCCATCAAAAAACCTCAAAAAATCATTCTGTCAGATTCTACCATACTTGTGCGCTAGAGATTCTCAAAGTGTCTTCATGTCGATGACATAGCGGAATTTCGCCCTTCCTGTCGTAAGCTTCTCATAGGTTTCATTGATTTGGTTTGCTGCAATGATCTCAATCTCAGGATAAATTTTATGCTCCAAAGAAAAATCTAGCATCTCCTGGGTTTCTGCAATCCCTCCAATCAAAGAGCCATAGACCTTCTTTCCCGCATGATAGACAAGATTAAAGGTATCAATTTTTGGAGCCTGTGCTCTTGGTGGCAAGCCCACGATGGCCATCTCTCCATTGAAATTTAACAAGCCAATATAAGCATCTACATCATAGGGCGTAGGAATGGTGGAGAGGATGAAATCAAATCGCTCCCTCACCCCCTCTGTGCTGGTATAAAAATGCTTTACACCCATTTCTATGGCCTCTTTTTTCTTGTTTTCATTTCTGGCAAAGACACTCACCTCAGCACCCATTTTAATGGCATATTTCACAGCCATGCTACCAAGTCCCCCAAATCCCGCAACCCCCACCTTATCTCCTGGTTTTACTTTAGAGAATTTCAGCGGTGAATATGTAGTGATGCCTGCACAAAGCAAGGGTGCAACAACCTCTAGTGGCGCATGCTCTGGCACTTGGATACCAAACTTTTCACTCACCACGATATTGCTGCTATAGCCCCCATAAGTAGGCTCATTATCATGAAAGCAATCCAAGCAATCATAAGTAAAAACCGTCTGACCCCTCTGGCAAAACTGCTCTTGAGATTTTTTGCATGCATCACACTCCCCACAGCTATTGACCATGCAGCCCACTCCTGCAAAATCTCCTACTTTAAACTTTTTGACATCCGCTCCCACGGCCACCACGCACCCCACGATCTCATGCCCTGGCACCATGGGATAGATTCCTTCTTTCCATTCACTTTTTGCGCTATGGACATCACTGTGACAAATTCCAGCATAGAGAATTTCAATCAAAATATCCTCTGGGCCCATTTTATGTCTACTAAAGCTATAGGGCTTAAAGGTATCAGTTTTGGAAAATACCGCATAGCCCTTTGCTGGGATGCGATCCTTTAGATTTTTCATCATTTACTCCTTAGAAATTTTGTTCATAGTTTTTTGGGATTTTTTAAAGAAATGCCATCTCCTTGGCCTGCTCTAAAATCTCTAGCGCCCCTTGAGAGAGGAAACGCTCTGCGAGATTTTCTGCGAGCAAAATAGAATCTTTTGTGCTGCCAGAGATGGAATCTCTTAGGACCTTACTGCCATCTGGCAAACCCAAGATCGCATGGATTACAAAATCTTGATTATTGCATTGCGCATGCACACCAATTGGCACCTGACAACCTCCATCAAGCACGCGGATGAAAGTGCGCTCTGCGTTTGTGCAAATGGCAGTGGCCTCATCATTGAGCCCCTGAAGAAGTGAAAAAATCCCATCCCCCTCCCTAGCCTCAATCCCCAATGCTCCTTGCCCCATAGCAGGAATCAACTCCTCTGTGCTAAAGGGCTTTAGAAATGGCACTTTTTGCTGATCAATCCCAAGACGATTGAGTCCAGCCTGTGCCAAAATAATCGCATCAAATTCCCCATCAAAAAGTCTTTTTAAGCGTGTTTGCACATTGCCGCGCAAAGACTGTGTGTCTAGATCTTTGCGCAGGATTTTTAATTGCATCGAGCGACGCAAGGAAGTCGTGCCCACGCGTGCACCAGGAGGAAGGTCCAAAATAGATGCATAACGCACACTCAAAAAACAATCCCTGACATCTTCACGCTTGGTAATGCAGGCAAGATCCAAACCCTCCACAAATTCCACAGGCACGTCTTTGAGTGAGTGTACAGCAATATCAATTTTTTCTTGCAAAAGCAGCTTTTCTAATTCCTTGGTAAACAATCCCTTGCCCCCAATTTTTGCAAGTGGGACATCTAGCATCCTATCTCCTTGGGTCTTGACAATCTGCAGCCTGGATTCTATGCCAAGCTCTTTTTTTAGGCGCATGGCGATATACTCTGCCTGCCAGAGGGCTAGGGCACTCCCCCTTGTGCCGATGATGATTTGCCTATTTTGTTTGCTCATATCTCTCCCCTGCTTCCTCCACTTCCACATCAATAATCTCATCTTTTTGGCTTTGGTTTTTGTGGAAATCCCTGGGTTTGGAGCGCAGGATGAAGTATGCATTGATGAGCAAAACCAGCCCAAGAATATCGCTCAACACCCCTGGCAAAATCAGCAAGAGTGCGCCAAAGACTTTGGCAAAATTGCCGCGCACAAAATTGCTAGGGTCAATTTGTGGGGCAGAGAGTCCATTGAGAGCTTCAAGAATGCCCATTTTTGTATTGAGCAATACAAGAGTGCCAATGCACGCACTCACAATCACTTCCACAAAAGCCCACATAAAGCCAATCCTATCGCTCATATAAACCATAGCAAGGATCTCTAAAATCAAATAAACCCACAAAAAAGATTTGATAACCTTCATAAAAACTCCTAAAATCGCGCGCAAATCTGCGTGATATCCGCACTCACGACTTGCTTTTGCATACCCTCTCGCTCAAAAATCTCCACCCTTCCCCCCTCAAGCTCCTTCCCCACGACAATGGCAAATTCAAAACCAATAAGCTCAAAATCCTTCATTTTAAAACCAAAGCGCTCATCTCGATCATCTAGCAATACATCCACACCCCTTTGGAGGAGATTTTCATAAAGCCTTTGGGAGAACTCCACCTCAGAGGGATTTTTTTTGTTGGAGGGGATAATCACCACCTTAAAAGGTGCAGTGGTACTGCTCCACACACAGCCAAGCGCATCGCTTTTTTGCTCCAAGATTGCAGGCAACAACCTAGAGACACCAATCCCATAGCAGCCCATCACAAAGGCTTGAGATTTCCCATTTTGATCCAAAAAAACCGCCTGCATTGCTTGGGAGTATTTGGTACCTAATTTGAAAATATGTCCCACTTCAATGCCTTTTTTGTGGGTGAGCTTCCCATCACAACAAGTACAAACATCCCCTGCTTGGACATTCACCAAATCCGCATAAACCAACCCCTCAAAGGTGCTAAGATCCACGCCCACAAAATGATAATCTCTCTCATTTGCCCCACAAATCAAATCCCTCTCATCGCGCAATTCCTCATCAAAAATAATCCATTTGG
This sequence comes from Helicobacter mustelae, assembly GCF_900476215.1. NCBI lineage: Bacteria > Pseudomonadati > Campylobacterota > Epsilonproteobacteria > Campylobacterales > Helicobacteraceae > Helicobacter > Helicobacter mustelae. Next base: position 1,378,172 of record NZ_LS483446.1, read on the forward strand.
CACCCGTGATATTGCGCAATGCATAAGGCCCAATGAATCCCTCAAAAAGCCCCGCAGCTTTGATGTCTTGAGAGCTTGCATCCGTGAGTTCAAGCGCATTGGCTCCCTGGGTGTTAAGGGCATTGAGGGCCTTGGTCTCTTCCAATTCATCATCCCCTCTGATGAAAAAATACACCAATTCCTCAGCAATCTGATCCTCTTTTAAAAGGATGGCTTTTTTCACGATGGCCTTGAGCGTATAAAACGCATCAATCTTAAAAAATTCACAAAGCTCCCCAATGCTCTTAACATCAGGTGTACGGAACTTTGCAAACTCTGCCCTAGGTGCCTCTATGCTAGAGAGCTTTTTTTTGCGCTTGGCCGCCTCGATATTTGCAGCATAATCACAATTCTCACATACCACAATAATATCCTCCCCACAATCTGCTAGCACCATGAATTCCTTGCTCCCACTGCCGCCAATTGCTCCGCTATCTGCATCAACCACGCGAAAATCCAGCCCCAGGCGTGTAAAAATCCTGCAATATGCCTGGTGCATATTTTCAAATTCCCTATCCAAGTCCTCAAAATTTGCATGGAAGCTATAGGCATCCTTCATGATAAACTCTCTTCCTCGCATGAGGCCAAATCTAGGACGCACCTCATCGCGGAATTTCAGATGAATCTGATAGAAATTTAGAGGCAGGCTTTTGTAGCTTTTGATGAGATTTTTTGCAAGATTGGTGAGGGCTTCCTCACAGGTGGGGCCTAGCACAAATTCATTCTCCCTGCGATCTTTGAAGCGCAGCAATTCCTTGCCATATTTCTCATAGCGCCCTGATTGCTTCCAGAGCTCTGAGGGGACAACAAACCCCGCTGCCATCTCTAATGCACCCGCTTCATTCATCTCTTCTCTAATGATCTGAGAGATTTTTTCTAGCACCTTTTTTCCTAGGGGCAAAAAATTATAAATCCCGCTCCCAATCTGCTCGATAAATCCCCCGCGCACAAGATATTGATGACTTTTTAATACCGCGTCTTTGGGATTTTCTTTGAGGGTGGGGATGAAATATTTTGAGAAACGCATGAAATTCCTTTCTATTTTGTTGCAGTGTCATACTCGCATTTATAGGTGTTAAGCAGCATTTTTTCCTCACAAATGCCAAAAAAGCTCTTCACAGACTCTAAAATAATATCAGATTCCTGGCTGTGCACGCTCTCTCGCAGGTTTTGTGTGGGAGTATGCAAAAAGGTATTGAAGGCCTGGTGCAGGATTTTCTCGATGGTATATTGCTGTTCTGGGGTGATGTATCTTTTTTTGATGGCTTTTTTGATTTCCTTGAATGCTGCTTGTTTGGCCAATTGGCGAATTTCTTTAATCAAAGGCTCGACATCAAGATTTTGCAGCCATTTTTGAAATTCCATTGTTGCAATCCCCACAATCTCAAAGGCCTTATACATGCCCTCTTTTTTGCTGGCAAGATTTTGGCGTACGATCGCATCAAAATCATCAATCACATAAATTTTCACATTTTCTAGCACAAAAGTCTGGATGTCTCTGGGCAATGCCAGATCAAAAAAGAAGCGTTTTTTTGGTGATGGGATGATCATTTCTTTTTGGATGATGGTTTGGGGAGAAGCAGTGGCGCTAAAAACAAAGGGGAAGTCATTAATAATGTCGCTTAGATCTTGCAGGGGATGGAACTTGATTTTTTCTTTTTGCCCAGGATTCTTCTCCAAAAAATTCCACACCCCCTCCTGGCTTCTATTGCAAATCATTACCTCATAACCATGGCCCAATAAATATTTGGCACAGAGTCTGCCAATATCCCCAAAACCGATAATGAGCGCGCGCTTTTCTAGATGATTCCCCTCTCCCAAAGCCACTGCTTCACGCGCTGCCACAGAGGCCACAGAAGTGGCATTTTTGGCAATCTCTGTGTGAGTGCGCACCTTTGCAGCACAGCGAAAAGCAAAATGCACCAGGCGTGTCAATGCCTTGGCACACAATCCTGCCTCATAAAAACTCCTATAAGCATCTTTAATTTGTCCCACAATTTGTGTCTCTCCAATCACAATGCTATCTAGGCCACTGGCTACACAAAAAAGATGATGAATCGCCTCAATATCCTGATAACTCTCTGCACTCTCCTCCAAAAGCTCTAGGGACAAGGATTTTTGCGCACAGAGAGTGGAGAGGATTTTTTGCTTGGTGGATGCGGGGTTTTTGGTATAGCAATAAAATTCTGTGCGATTGCAAGTAGAGACAATCACCACTTCTTCCAAGTCCTCATCTTTGATGGCTCTCCCAAATGCTAAAAATTCATTTTGAAGAATTGCAATCTGCTCTCTAAGCACAATGGGGGTTTTTTTGTATGAAAAACTCAAGGCATAATACTGCATCACTGATCCTTAAAATTCTCGAAAAATCATTTGCCTTGCAATGGATTCTAATCTCTCCTCACCTTTGATAGCATCAAGGGCAAGCACACCATAGTCTCTGGCAATTTTTTGTGCGAGCGGAAAAATCTCATATTCGTGCATCTTTGCCAAAATCCACGCAGAAATCTCTGGATCTTGTTTTTTGAAATAGCTCACTAGCTCTTGCCTATCCTTGGGTGAGCTTCTCTCATACAAGAGAATATAGGGCAATGTGGTCTTTCCCTCTGCATAATCATTCATCGCAGGCTTTCCCAATGTCTTGTCATCACCAAAGACATCCAATAAATCATCAACGATCTGAAAGGCAATTCCAAGATTGAGGCCGTAATTATAATGTTTTTTTACATCAAGATTTGCAAGAATGCTAGCACTCATTGCGCTGCTAGCAACAAGCGAGGCGGTTTTATCTTCAATCATGTTTAAATATTTCAAAAAATCTGGCTGAAAGGCCCTGCTCATCATCACATCACTAATCTCGCCCCGAGAGAGTCGCACCACGCAATCAGAAATACTCTTAGTAATCCTCTTGTCCAAATCAAGCAATTCAAAAAATGCCTTGGAATAAAACACATCCCCCAGCATAATGGAATTTTTATTGCCAAAAAGTGCATTAATAGAAGGATTCCCGCGGCGCAGTAGGGAATCATCAATGACATCATCATGCAAAAGCGACGCATTTTGAATCATCTCCACAATGGCACAAAGCTTGATGACATCGGGGTGATTAGGTGCGATTGCGAGAATGAGCCTAGAGCGCAACATCTTGCCATTTTGCAAATGCTTGCAAAAATCTAAAATTTCCTCACTCTCCAATTCTTTAATGTAATCTGCGATTTGTTTTTGCACTAATTCCAGTTTTTGTTCCATCACACTCCTTAATTCAAGACAAAATCCACATTTCCCTGCACCCCCAACCAGATCTTTGCCCTCCTATCCTCAAAACCTCGAAATTGCAAAACAAGATGATTTTTGTCTCCACTTTGATCCAGATTCAAAATATAGCGATCACGACTTAGATCTTTGTAAAGAATGAATTGATGGGGGAAATGATCGTATTTTAGCAGGAGGACTAGCCCATCTTTTTTGAACAATGTCCATCGCAGGGAAAGCGCCTTCTCCCCTCCGCTTGTCATCACTCTGCCAGAAACAACCTCATCTTTTTTGAGCAAAAACTCCTGATCAAAATTCCAATCATTAGACAAAAGCATCCCTACACAGGAGAGAAAAAGAAGGAATTTATTCATTTTCACTCAAGATGCTTGCCATGGATTCAATTGCCAAATCAACCTTTCTTGCATGAATCTCACTCTGCAACTCTTGATCACCGCCAAGCTGGCGCCTTAATTTGGAATATCTCTCCTCTAGATCTGCTTCTTGCAGGATTTTTTCCACGATGGCCACACGTGTGAGTAGCAAGTCTAGCTGCTTTTCTGCGATATTTCTATTTGCATGAAAGACAATCTCTCGCCATTTTTGCAAGGGATCTCCTTGCAAAACTTCCAAATCTTCCCACATTATATCCTCCTTATGGCTACAGATTTTTGATGCGCACCTAGCCCCTCGATCTCTGCAAGCCTTTGGCAATATGGGGCCAGTGTATCAAAACCTTGTTTAGAAAGATAGATGATGGAGCTTTTTTTCATAAAATGATCTGTGCTCAGCGGCGAAAAGAATCGGGCACTTCCGCCAGTTGGTAAGGTGTGATTGGGCCCAGCGATATAATCTCCCATCGCCTCAGGGGCATAAGATCCCAAGAAAATCGCACCACTATGCTTAATGTTTGCAAGCTCATTCATGGGATTTTGAATTAAGAGCTCGAGATGTTCAGGAGCTAGGATGTTGCTAAGCTCAATGGCCTGAGCAATGTCACGCACCACAATAATCATTCCACGTGTTGTAATGCTTTTGCCAGCAATCTCTTTGCGCGCCAAACTTGGCAGCAAAGCCTCTATCTCCTCGCTCACGCGCATCGCCAATCCCCAATCATCAGTGAGCAAAATCGCGCTAGCCATTTCATCATGCTCAGACTGGGCCAATAAATCGCTAGCAACACTCCTGGCATCTGCGCTCTTATCTGCGATGATAACAATCTCACTAGGCCCTGCCACCATGTCAATCATCACATCGCCAAATACCATTTTTTTGGCAGTGGCTACAAAAATATTTCCAGGCCCAGTAATGATGTCTACTTTTTTGCATTGCTCTACGCCATAAGCAAGCATGCCAATGGCTGCTGCGCCACCCACTTTATAGGCCTCTTTAATCTTGCAGAGATGCAGGGCTGCCAAAAACATAGGGCTAGGGGCATTATGAGGAGTGGGGCTGCAGACTACAATCTCCCTCACTCCCGCCACAATCGCAGGAATCGCATTCATTAGAAGCGAACTGGGATAAAATGCCTTCCCTCCAGGGATATACAGCCCTGCTCGCTCCATGGGCATGACCTTCTGCCCCAAGATATTTCCATTCTGCTCAAAATCCAGCCAAGTTTTTGACTTTTGCTTGGCATGGAACGTATAAATCCTCTCATATGCCTGGCATAGAGCCTCTCTGCTCAAAGGATCTAGTTTTTCATAAGCATTTTTGCAAGATTCCTCACAGATTCGCAAATCTTCAAAATCCCTAGGTCTCCAATCATCAAATTTTTCCACTTGCCCAAGGAGGGCGAGTTTGCCATTACTCTGGACATCTTCCAAAATCTCCATAACCCTTGGGATGACATTCTTGATGTCTATTTTGCCGCGGTTGCAAATTTCCTCAAATGCTTGTGAAAAATGATCCTGCGTCGTCGCGATGATTCTAATTCCCAAAAATCCACTTCCTTTTTTTGATGCTTTTCTCCTGCCTCATGAGACCCCCTCCTTTTTTCAGAATCAGGCCTGAGAGGCCTTCAACATCCAGATAGCTTTTTGCAAATACGCAACCTCATCATCGGCATAATTTTCTGTTGGCTTATCCTTAATCTCATCAGCAAGCTCTGATAGTTTTTTGAAATGCTCCAAAAGATATTCATAATCCTTAATAATCTCATGGAAAACCTCTCTGGATACAAAGCTGGTTTTTGTCTCTTCTTTGATTTTTGAAATCTTGAGCGCCTCAGAAACCGTGACAATGGGTTTTTCACCCAATTGGATCATGCGCTCTGCAAGATCATCAAACATGTCTGCAAATCTCTCATAAATCTCCTCTGTGGCCTTATGCACATGATGGAAATCTGTACCTCTTACATGCCAATGGAAATTATGCACCTTCATAAAAAGCACAAGGCTGTCTGCTTGTAGTTGCTTGAGTAGTTCAATTGTTCTTTTCATAAGTTTCTCCTTTTTTTTGATGGATGTGATTCACATGGTACGTGATTCAAGGTAGGAGTATATTTGAAGAATGTAATTTCATTGTTAATCATTCTGCCAATTTTTCTGCATATTTTCTCAAGCATTTTCATAAAGCCCCACTCACAAATTTCATCTTTGATTCCCTAGGATTTTGACACATTTAGCCCTCTTGCCTCTCTTATCCACCAAAAGCAGTAAATTCAGACAGAGGGCGAGATTTTGGGATTTGAGTACAAAAATCTTATGCTAAAATTCACCTTATTCAATTGAAGGACCTTCATGCGTTTCTTGCTATTTTTTGCCCTGGTGTTTTCCTTGCTCTTTGCACAAGAGGAAGCAAGCACAAAAGAAAAAAAAGAGCCCTCCACAGAAAAAAAATCCCAGATAGCTCCAAAAGGCACACTCATCGCAGGCATTGCCATCACAGTCAATGGCGACCCCATCACACTCTATCAAATAAAACAGACTGCCAAGGAACAAAAGCTCACCGAGGAAAAGGCTATTGATTTTCTTGTGGCACAAAAGATCAAAGAACAAGAGATTAAACGCTTAAAAATCAATATTGATGAGGAAAAGATTGATAATGAGATCCAAAACATGGCCTATCGCAATGGCATGGACACCAAAACCTTTCTCTCTGCAATCAAAAAAGAGCAACACATGAGTGAAAGAGAATTCAAAAAGCATCTCAAAGAGCAAATGGAAACTCAAGAGCTCATGCGCAGTGTGCTCATGTCTAATGGCAATAGCGCTGGAGAGGAGGAGATGCGCGATTATTACAACAAACATCGCGGTGAATTCAATATGCCAAAAGAGGTTTTAGTGGTGCGCTATAGTGCAAAAAGTTCTGAACTCCTAGAAGAAGCCATAAAGCATCCTGATACAGCGATGCGCGGAGTGGAACGAGTCCAAGAAAAAATGTCATTAGCCTCCCTGGCTCCGCAGATTGGACAGGTTTTTGCCACCACCAAAATCAATGAATTCACCACCATCCTCAATGCAGGGAATAATACTTTTGTGACATTCTTAATCAAGGAAAAAATTGGAGAAGAGCAAATCACATTCCAGCAGGCAAAAAATTTCATCACTCAAAAACTCATCGAAAAGCGCCAGGACAAGATTTTGGAAGATCATTTTGAAAAAATCAAACAAAAAGCAAGCATTATTACGCTTAGAAAGTAGTGATGGACAGTATTGTTTTTGCCTATCGCGATCCCCTTTTTGGCATCATTATCCTAGCTGCCATTATCACCACCATCGCGCTTTTTGATTATTCTCGCAACAAATACCGTGCACTCAAAAAGCGTAAATCCCTCGAAGCGCTGGCCAAATCCTATGAATACACCAGCCTCAATGAAGATATCACGCATTTCATATCCCTTTATCCCAAGGCCACTCCCTCCCTCATCGCCCTGGCACAGACCCACACCAAAAGCGGCAACAACGAAGTGGCCATACAGATTTATCTCAGTCTTTTAGAATCTACTAAGCATCCACAAACCAAAATCATCATCCTCCAATCCCTTGGTATCACCTATCTTAATGCGGGGTTTTTACAACGTGCCAAAGATATCTTCACCCAGATTCTCAAAACCTATCCACGCAATCAAGAAGCCATGGCAAAGCTCATCCAATGTTATGAAAATATGGGGGAATATCAGAAGGCCATAGAGGCGCTAGAATGCCTAGATGAGATCAAGGAAGAGCCCAGTGATGAGGAAAATCACCAGGAGTTCTATAACAGGAATCAACAGTATTTTTATCTCATGATTTTGCTAAACACCCACCAAATCCCCCTTGCAAAAAAAGTAAAAAATGCTTTTGAGATTGGCAAGAAAAATCCTCTTTTTGACAAACTAATCTTGCGATTTTTGAAAAATTATGATCTCCAAGCATTCTGGGATTATGTTCTCACTATGGAAAATCCGCGTAATATCATTGATATTTTGTGGGAATTTGAAAGAGAATCTCTGCCAAGCATCATCACCAACCACCCCAAAATCTTTGAGATCTTTGTTGCCAAGGGATATTTTCCAAGCACCACTCCTTGTGAGATATTTGAATTGGAAGTTTTGCATCTCATGCAAAAACACTCCAAGTTTCAAGTCTATTTGGGATTTGAATACCGCTGCAATCACTGCAAAAGCATTTTTCCCTTTGATTCCATGCGCTGTCCTAGTTGCGAGGAGCTCACGCAGCTAGACCTAATCCTAAAAACCCTTCAAAAAATCTAAAAATGAAAAAAGTTGAAATTTATTGCGATGGCTCCTCCTTGGGGAATCCAGGATTTGGCGGATATTGCGCGATATTGCGCTACAAAAAGCAAGAAAAAATCCTTTGCGGCGCAGTGAGTCATACCACCAACAATCGCATGGAGCTCTTAGCCGTGATAGAAGCCATCAAAGCCCTCAAAGAACCTTGTCAAATCACAATTTATAGCGATTCGCGCTATGTATGCGATGGCGTAGAAAAATGGATTTTTCATTGGATAAAAAAAGATTTCAAAAATGTCAAAAACCCAGATTTGTGGAGGGAATTTCTAAGGGTTTCACTTCATCACAAGATCCAGACACACTGGATTAAGGGGCATAGCAACCATGCAGAAAATGAAAAATGTGATACAATCGCAAGAGAACAAGCAAAGAAACTGAAGGAACAATATGCGAAATCTTGAAAAAGCGATCAATTATCATTTCAAAAATCAAGATTTATTGCTTACTGCACTCACACACAAAAGCTGTAAAAACAAGAAAAACAATGAGCGATTGGAATATTTAGGCGATGCGGTTTTGGATTTGCTAATTGGTGAATTTTTGTATCAAGAGTTTCCTGAGCACAAAGAGGGAGATCTCTCCAAAATGCGCGCTGCCCTTGTGAATGAACAGAGTTTCATGCGTTTTGCCAAGGCCATCCATCTCCAAGATTTCATCCTCATCTCTAGCAATGAGGAAACCAATCAGGGTAGAGAAAAGCCCTCTATACTCTCTAGCGCTTTTGAAGCGCTTATTGGTGCGGTCTATCTAGAAGCTGGACTAGAGAGGGCAAAAGACATCACTTACCACCTCTTGCACAAACTCTATCCCAAAATCGATACACAGAGCCTGTTTACCGATTACAAAACCGCGCTTCAAGAGCTCACGCAGGCCCACTTTCATGAGATTCCAAAATATGAACTTTTAGAAGAAATTGGGCCAGATCATTGCAAGAAATTTAAAGTCTCTGTATATATCCAAAACCAAGAATATGCAAAGGCTATCGGAACTAGCAAAAAGAGCGCACAGCAAAATTGCGCCAAAATCGCCTACCAAAAAATCATGGAACAAAAATCGTGAACACCTTTGGCAAACAATTGCGCGTCACAACCTTTGGGGAATCCCATGGGGTTGGGATTGGCTGCGTGGTGGATGGATTGCCCTCTGGACTCAAAATTGACATGCAAAGAATCCACCAAGAGCTAGAGAGACGCAAAGGAGGCAGGAATCTCTATAGCACCCAGCGAAAAGAGGGGGATCATGTAGAGATCTTAAGTGGGGTTTTTGAGGGGGTGAGCACAGGGACTCCACTAGCCATGCTCATCTACAACCAAGACCAAAAAAGCTCACATTATGAAAATCTCAAGAATGTTTTTCGCCCAGGACATGCGGATTTTACATATTTTCACAAATATGGTATTCGCGATCATCGCGGCGGAGGCAGAAGCAGTGCTAGAGAGAGTGCAGCACGAGTATGCGCAGGGAGTATTGCCAAAATGCTCCTAGAACACTTTGGAATCTTTACGCAGAGTGGAATCTATGCCATCGGGGAGATTGGCGCAGAAAATATTCATTTCCATCATGCACAAAAAAGCCCCATCTATGCGCTAGATCCCGCCAAAGAAGAAGCACAAAAAAAATGCATCATGGATGCCAAAAATGCTCATGATAGCATCGGTGGAGTGGCCTTAATCCGCGCTTATGGGAGCATCCCCATAGGGCTTGGTGAAGGGCTTTATCACAAATTAGATGCTGCCATTGGAGGCTTGTTGATGGGATTAAATGGCGTGAAAGCCATTGAGATTGGTGCGGGGGTGCAAAGTGCTAGGATGCGCGGTAGCCAAAACAATGATGCAATGGATGCTAAAGGATTTTTGAGCAATCATCATGGCGGGATTCTAGGAGGCATGAGCAGTGGCGAGGAAATCCTAATCAAAGTGCATTTCAAGCCAACTCCCAGCATTTTTCTCACGCAACAAAGCAAAGATGTCCTAGGGAATCCCACAAATCTCAACATCAAAGGCAGGCATGATCCCTGCATTGCTGTGCGCGGCAGCGTGGTATGCGAGCATCTCCTCTCTCTGGTGCTTGCAGATATGTTACTGCTAAACACCCACTCCACGATGCAAAATCTAGAAAAAATCTATTTTTGAGATTTTTAGTCAGGATTTTTGCATTTCTCTAGCGCTTTTGACTGGATTTTGGCAAAACACCTGCCAAAATCCTTGCCTTACCACAGTGCTTCCAAAAGCCTCTCTTTCCAGGTTTCTTTTTTAAATTTTTTCGAAATTTCTTGGCGCAAAAATTGCAATGACTAGGCGCATCAGCATAATTTTTGGTATACTTTCAAACAAGGTGCCATTGCGCTGGATGCATTGAATCTAGGAGGATTTGTCAGGATTCTATCCTAGCGTTGTCTGATGAAAATCAGAAAAACATTCATAAAAATCACCAAATTCAGGAAGGAAGGCTTATGAAAAAATTTCTCTTTTTTGTTATGGCAATGTCCCTTTGCATACTAAGGGCTTCACAAGAAAATATGCAATCTGAAGACCCTTATGCTAACCCACAGCCAGCAACGCCATATGAGGAGCCCTTCACCACACCTAGACGAGAAGCTCCTGCATCAGATGACTACTCCAATGGCGTTGAGCTCACAGGGCCAAATTCCAATCAAAACTCCGAGCAAAATGCAAACTCTGATCAAAACTCAGAACAAAACCAAAATTCAGATCAAAACGCAAGCTCTAATCAAAACTCCGAGCAAGATACAGCAGCCAATGATACTGAGCCTCAGGATTTCTACATACCCAATCAAACTCGGTTTGGCTATGGGATCGTGGGGATTGCCGGGGGGCTTGATGTCATGACCGCACACCTAGATTCCAATAAAAACAGCAATAGATTTGCCCTAAGTTATGGCATCAAGGCTGGCTATGCCTTCATCATTAAGCCTGAGCACTCCCTGCGCTTGTTTTTGGATTATAACCTGGATAATTTCTTTGCCTCTGGACGCTCCTATGCGTTTTTACAGATGCTGCTTTTGAACCTGGATTACAAATACTCACTCACCCAGCTTGTGGATGTTTTTGTAGGGATCAATGGCAATAGCGCCTGGCTCAAGACCCATGATCATGGCAATAGCAATAGCTTTGGAGTGGGGGCTAATATCGGCATGATCTTCAACCTCCTCTCCTACCTAGAACTAGAAGCTCGCCTGCGCTTTGAAAGCAACAGCTTCAGGAAGCATTTTACGCAAAATGGCGTGCAACACAAAATTACCTTTGATGGTATGCTAAACTTCACAGTAGGCATCAACTTCAAATTCTAAGATCCAAAAAATAAAGGGGATAAAGAAGCAAAAAAAGGACAAACAAAAAACCAAGAGGAAGAGCGAGGCCAACCAACGTCTCGACGTGCTAAATTCTCACGCAACAAAGCATGCCAGCGCAATTTAAAGCCAATCAACCCTCCCACATGGCAATTCATCTAACGCAAGAAAAAACCCACACAGCAAAGTCTGGGGGAGTTCTGGAAATGTGTGTATGAAATCAAAGCAAGGGATTGGGGTTTGTTTCGTGCGATGTGTGCGCGGCTGCAATTTTTAAAAATCAAAGCAAGAACAAAATTTAGAACTTTTTAGGGCTTTTTTCAGCATAAGCATGATAGGAAGTAATTAAATCGAAGCTTTGGAGCGTCTCAAGGGTGCCTCCCCAAACACAGTTTTGTGAATTCGCACGAGTACAAAACCTAGCTTCTTAACTGCTCCAAGCGCTGGCGTTTGGTCCCAATTTCTGTGACCTGGATCCCAAAATTCCCATCCACAATCACCACCTCACCCTTGGCAATCACCTTGTCGTCAATGAGGATTTCTAAAGGCTCATTGGCCAGCTGATTAAGCTCAATCACGCTTCCGATATCCATAGAAGTCACATCCTTAAGCAGCATGCGCTTTTGCCCAATGCGCACCTTCACATTGAGCTTGACATCTAAGAGCATTCCAATGTTTTTCATCTCCTCTTGACTCAAATTCTGCCCAGGTGCACTATCTATTTCTTCTGTTTGAGGGCTGGAGGCTTCTTCTTTTTTGCCGCTGAAATTCTCCTCAAACTCCTTGGTGCACAGAAGCAAAAAATGTGATTTGATACGATTGAGAGAAAAGGCAAAATCATAGACTCTAGCAAAATCTGAGAGATCCTGCTCATTTGTGATGGATGCAACATTTTTGCAAGAAAAACTTAGCTTTGGAAGCTTTTTTTGGGAATTTAAGCTCGTAGAAAGCGCGCCAAAAATATTGCTATTGATTTCTTTGATGGCATCCAAATCATCATCATCCACGCTCTCTTTGCTTTCACCCTCTCCCCCTACCATAGTATCTGCAAGTGCTGTGGCAAGGTCAATGGGCATGAGCATGCCCAAATCCGCACCAAAATCCCCCTTAGCCTCGATGCTAATAAAAACATAGGGCGGGGTGATATTTGCATCATGCAAAGAGCTTTCTTTGCCCTGGCCTAGATCCGGGGTCGCTCCCATCAACCCCTCAATCGTAGCCACCACCTCTTGTGAAAAAAGATTAATGAAATTATTCATAGTTTTCTTCCTTCTCTGCTTCTATTTCATTGATTTTGTTCTTGCGTTGGATCTCTAGCATCTCCAAAATCTCTTTTACCTGATCTTTTTCTGTGCGAATCGCCTCTTTAATGCGGATGGTCTTGCGATAACGCTGCAGCCCAATATCTGCCAAAAACTTATCCTTCCCATCAATCGCCACAAATACCGTGTCATCAGCCACACGATCTAACCGAATGATATCCCCACGCTGTAATTCCAAGATCTCGCGCAGTGAGAGATTGGCACCACCCAAAAATGCACTCAAAGAAATCCCTGCCCCGCCAATTAGGGCTTGCAACTCTTTATTGCGAGATTTTTTGGAGCTAGTCTCAGATAACACAAGATCGCGACTACCCAAACGGGAGAGCACTGCCTCTAGAGAGATGACTGGGTAACACAGGCTGAGCATGCCGCTACTATGCCCGATAATCATCTCCATCACCACCATAATCACCACTTCATTTTGCGCAACAATCTGCACAACATTGGGACTAGATTCTTTTGCATCAACGCTAGGAAAGATTTCTGCTACCGGACCCCATGCATCTTTTAGGGTCTGCATGATTTGGCGCAAAATGGTATCTAGCAAATTCAGCTCAATATCACTAAATTCACGCTGATGATCATAAGTCTCCCCCTTACCACCAAGCAATCGATCAATCATGGAAAACACGATACTGGGATTAATCTCAAGCACGCCTGTACCATCCATTGGCTTCATAGAAAATACATTAAAGCTTGTAGGACTAGGCAAACTCATCAAAAACTCCCCATAAGTCATCTGATCCACACTATGAAGCTGAATCTCTACAATACTGCGCATAATTGCTGAAATCTGACTAGAAAGATTACGCGCCATTTTGTCATGGATACCCTTAAATGCACGCAGCTGTTCTTTACTCACGCGATTGGGACGCTTGAAATCATAGAGTGTGATCTGTCTTTTGGGAGAGATTCCCTGCTCATTTGCAGAGGAATCCACATCATCATTATCCACGACCTCTAATAGAGCATCAATTTCTTCTTGACTCAAAATATCAGCCATGATTCTCTCCTATTACTTTTCGAATTTTTTTAATCACTTCTTTGGTAATTTGTGAAATCCTGGATTCTGTGATGTCCAAAACTTCCTTAATTTCATTAAGATTCATTTCTTCAAAAAAATACATCTGCATAATCATCTGCTCTCTTTGGCTAAGCCCACTTAGGATTTTTTTGATCTTTTGGACCAGCTCCTCTTTTTCGAGTTTCTCTACAATATCATCACTCTCAATTGCATTGTATTGCTCATCAATTGGCACGAGCAAATAAATATCAGAGGCAATACGAGCTTCACGGATTTTTTCCTCATCTTCTCCCAAAACTTGGGCCAAATAGGCATCGCTTGGCTCTTCTTGGTGTTGATTATAATAGCGCGTGATCTCCTGATCGATGCTTTTGATGAGCTTGCGATTTGCCCGCGAGATGATGTCTAGTGAGCGCAAATAATCTAATAGCGCTCCATTGACCCGAGTCTTAGCATATCCCCAAAAAGAGTCATTAAGTTTGCTATCATATTTTCTAGCAAGTTTAATGAGTTCTTCTGTGCCAATGGAAATGAGGTCATTGACATCTACAGAGCTTGGTAAACGCTCCTTCATGCGATAGGCCATGGCCCTTACAGCGGGTAGATATTGAATGGCTAGCTCATCTTGAGAATATTTGAGATTTTGATTATAAGCATCTATTTTCATCACATGTTGCCATCAAAATCAAAGCTTTTTAGATAATGCTTGATATCTTGGGCCTCTTTTTCTCGACTGTCAAACTCTTTGTCAAAATAATCTAGACGCTTCTCTAGGAGTTTTTTATCAAAAATCTTATGATTAAAATCCAATGACCAAGTATAAACAGAAACAATCAGCATCACGATTAAATAAAACCCAATGGTAGAAACAACTGTCCAAAATAAAATAATCTCAGGCTCATCAAACTTGGCAATCGAGACTGCAAGTCCTAAGAAAAATCCCATGGCAACAGAAAAATTGAGATAATTCAATGGCTTCATCTCTTCTCCTCATCAAAGATAGCTTAGCAACCTTTTGAAAAAACCACCAAAGCTTGCCCTTCGAGTATCAAGCACATTACGTTCCATTTTTGAAACCAGATTTTTTGCGATTTCCTCCATCGCGATGCTAAAGGCATTATAAGACTCTGTTTTGCATAACAATTCACGATATTTCGTGGAATTCTTCACAGAATTATTACTAATCAAACATCCTAGATAAGATAATTCCAGATTTGGCATGTTTTTGGCAGAGACACCCTGAATTTTCTGAAAGATGCTAAGCGCCTCTTGTGAACGAGTAGCCATATTAATAATCATCAAAATCTCATTCTTTTGCTTGGCATTGATTTTTATGGTGGCATAGGCATCCGTAATAGCAGAGGGGTCTGGGGTGGTCACCACAACCACATAATCGGATGCATTCAAAAAAGCCTGGGTAGTAGGGGCGATCCCCGCACCAGTATCCACAATCACATAATCAAAGGCATTGAAGATGACACTTTGATTGACAAAGCTATCTAGGATATTATTTTTTTCTGCATATTTGAGGATATCCTCCCCGCTATCCCCAGGGATGAGATAGAGATTTTTATCCACAGGATAGATCACATCATCAAAGCTCGCCTCCCCGCGCAATACATGCAAAATATTTTTTTGCGTACGCACCCCAAGTATCAAATCCAGATTCGCCAAACCAATGTCTGCGTCAAATATGCCGATTTTATAGCCCATTTTAGCGAGGGTATAGGCTAGGTTTGCGCTAATGGTAGATTTGCCCACACCCCCCTTTCCGCTAGTAACAGCGATGAATTTTGTAGCATGCAGCCTTTTGTCGCTGTCTAAAAGTTGCTCGAGCTTTGCTGCTTGATTTTCGTTCATTTTTTCCCCTTATTCGGATTATAAAACCCATCCAACAAGCAGTCAGCAAGATAATCATTTGTCGCTACACACAAATCCGTTGGTACTTCTTGACCAATAGAAAGATAGCTAATAGGCTTTTTTGTCTCATAAGCAAGAGAAAAAAGATTGCCAAGCCCCCTGCTCTCATCAAGCTTACTAAATACAAAAGAATCCACACCCAAATCACTAAAAGCATGATAAATATCTTTGAGGTCTCCAAATTTCGTCGTGGCAGATAGCACGAGGGACACATCGATTTTATAATCATTTTGCACAAAGCGCCTTAATTGCTGGATCTTTTGCTTGTCATGTTGAGAATGCCCTGCAGTATCTACAAGAATCACATCACAATAGCGCAAAGCATCAATTTCTCTCAAAAAATCCTCAGGCTCAATTACTGTTTCAATGCTGATTTTCATTTTGCGTGCATACCAAGTAAGCTGATCCAATGCACCGATTCTATAAGTATCTAATGTAATAATTCCCACTCGATATTTATGATCCAAAAGCCTGGAATAGCGCGCAGCAAGCTTAGCAAGGGTAGTGGTTTTTCCCACGCCTGTAGGACCAATAAGCATGATGATTTTTTTGCTGCTCATGTCAAGATTTTCATTACGGCAATACAGCATCTTGCGCAAAATCTCTCGAAAGTAACGCTTAATTGTCACAGAATTCTCCCGCATCTTCAGTGGCATCAATTCTAAGCTTAGCTTCATGATCTCATCTAAATGCACCTGATAGATGCCGCTATTCTTTGCGATGCGATAAATCTCTGCAAACTCCTGAGGAATCTGCAGATTGGTGGGGCATTTTTCTTCCCAAACCATATTTTGAATCAATTTGATTCGATCGTTTAATTTATCCAACTCTGCTTTTATGGCCTTAAACTCCTTAGCCTCTTCTTGCTGCTCTTTTTTCAAGCGCTCTTCTTTTTGATACATCTTATTTTCAAAAAGAAAGTCAAAATTTTCTTTTTTTGGAGGATGTTTTTTGGCTTGGATCTCATGAATCTGCTGCACCGTCTCAGAAAGCTCCAGACTTGCAGCATCATCAGGAGAATCTAGTTCAGGAAAATAGCTCTTTTGCATCTTTTTTTTGCTGATGGTATCCAAGCGATTTTGCACACTGTTTTTTTGCAAGGAAGGAGAGCTGGCTTTTGCCTCATCCACGGCCACGACGATTTCATAGAGGCCAGGTTGGGTAAGGGTTTTTTTGCGCACTTCATTGGTCTTAATGATGAGTGCATCCTCCCCATGCTTGCTCTGCACAATCTTGAGAGCCTCTGCTGCCGTCTCCCCGCCATAAGTATAGAGCTTCATCTTCCTTTTTCTCCTTGCATCACTAAGCTTTGTAACAATAGCGGTATTATAACAGATTCTCTTTGCTTCCACGCAGGATGGGGAATCTTTAGATGCGGGTATTTTACCACTTTGTGCCCAAAAAATAAAATATCAATGTCCAGTGTGCGCGGGGCATTTTTGAATCTCCGCTTCCTAGCTCTGCCAAATTTTCGCTCCAAATAAAACACCAGATGATAGATTGCATTCAGATTCAAATTCGTGATGAGAGAAATGGTGGCATTATAAAAATCTGGCTGATTTTTGTATCCAAAAGCAGGATTACGATAAATGGGGCTTGTGATGATGAAATGAAAATTGGGATGATTTTTGAGCCAAAGGATGAGTTTTGTAAAAGTAGCAATCACATCCCCCTCATTCCCCCCAATCCCAAGAGTTAGGAAATTTTGTGATGCAGGAGGGAAATAAAATCTCTTGGAATGAAATCCCTTAGGCCTGCAAAGAAAACCAAACTTCCTAGTAAAAACATTTGAGGAGGAGTCAAGAGGCGCCAGGGGGAAATGGGGAGTGAAAAATAAGGCACGCATAGACTCACAGAATCTGTGCCAAAACCTCTGCACGCCCGTTTTTTATGACTACAAGATCTTCAATCCTCACGCCAAAATCACCAGGCAAATAAATGCCAGGCTCGATAGAAAACACCATTCCCTCAGAGACCTTTTCTTCACTACGTGCTGAGATAATGGGCAACTCATGGATATCCAGTCCGATGCCATGCCCCGTTCCATGCGTGAAATACTCGCCATAGCCCTCTTGAGAGATGATCTCTCTCCCAATCTTATCAATCTCCCTGCCAGTCATCCCCTCACGAATCTGCTCGATGGTTTTCTCCTGTGCCCTGCGCACGATATCATAGATTTTTTGGCGGAAGGGATCTGCAAAATGCTGATCCTTGCCAAAATGCATTTCCTTGTCAAATTGCGCACTTCTGGTGCAGTCTGAGCAATAACGCTCAAACTTAATCCCTGCATCCAGCAAAATCAAATCTTTTTGCTTCAGTGATGTCTTAGAGGGTAGCGCATGAGGTTTTGCAGCATTTTGGTTAATTCCAAAAATAGGCAGGAAGCTAAGCTCATAATTACCCTCATCACGCAAAAATCCCTCAATTTGATAATGCAAGGACTTCTCAGTCCCTCCCTCTCCCCTCTCTTGCAAAAAACGAGCGACTTTTTGATAGGCTTGCTGATTAAGGATCTGAGAGCGCTCAAGCTTTGCAATCTCTTGGGGAGTTTTGCAAATGCGGATTTTTTGGTGGAACTTCTTCTCGCCTATAAGCTTGACTTGAGTCTTGGCGCTCAATTCTTGATAGGTAGAAAAACTTAGCTGCGTAGGGTCAAAATAAAGCTCTCTAATTTTTTGGGAATTAAGCAGGGAGATGAGGGATGCGGTGATGTCATGACTCTCGATAATCTCTGTCCCACTGCGGATAAACTCCCTGGCCTCTGTGGTATAGCGCCCATCAGTGATAAAAAACGAATTGCCCTCTAATTTTGCAAACCACGCATTATCGCAGTTATAGCCACACTCATAAAATTGCGCATTTTCATTAGAGGTGATGAAATTACGCATTTTCTTTCTGCGCCTCTGCTTGGGCAGCTTTGATGGCCTCTATCTCACCAATAATCTGCAGGATGGAAATGAGCGCCAAATGATAGCCAAATGCTCCAAATCCAGTGATTACGCCGCCAGTAACTGCGCCTGTGTAGCTCACTTTTCGATAATCCTCTCGCGCAAAAATATTACTCAAATGCACTTCCACTGCTGGGACTCCAGAAGATGCAATGGCATCAGCGATAGCCACAGAAGTGTGGGCATATGCGCCAGGATTGATGACTATGCCCTGATATTCGCCCCCGATGCATTCCTGGATCTTGTCAATAATCTCTCCTTCAAAATTGCTTTGGAAAAAATCTAGCTCACATTTATTTTGTTTGGCGAATTCCTGCATATTGTTGTGAATTTGCTCCAATGTCATGGGTCCATAAATCCGAGGATCTCTGTGCCCTAAGATATTGAGGTTGGGTCCTTGAATAACTAAAATTTTCATGAAAGTCCTTAATGTGAAATTTTGCATTACTATACATAAACTAGGCTAATAAGAAACAGCCTGACAAACCTTGGCATTTAAAATATTTTATAGGATTTTTGGCACTCATTTCTGGGATTTGAATTTTGATGCAGCCAGATCCCAAATCCACTTAAGATGAGTAGGCTTGTGGATTTTTGGGAGGTCTTTGGCAGGATAGGCGAGCATTTTAATGCACCTGCAGGGGTCATTTACTAACATGCAAGCGAATTTGAATTTTGCTCCATGGTCTTTAAGCAAGCATTTCTCAATCGCTCAAAACCCAGCCGCATTTCTTCATCACTAATGGTAAGCGCAGGCAGAAAGCGCACAATATCACTTCCGGATTTCAGCACCAATAAACGCTCCTCAAAAGCATTTCTAATGACAAGATTTTGCAAACCCACATTTTTGGTCTTGAGTCCACGCATGAGCCCCATACCACTGATACCCGAAAACAAATCAGAAAACTCTTCTTGGATTTTTCTAAGATATGCATCAAAGTGCTTAATTCGCAGGGCAATCGCACCACTTTGAAATTCTTTTTCCAAGATTTCTAGCACACAGAGCGCGGCTCTTGAGGATAAGAAATTTCCCCCAAAAGTGCTGCCATGATCTCCTGGGGCAAAAATATCTTTTAGCGTGGTCAGAGTCACGCCAATGGGTATACCTCCACCCAACCCCTTTGCCAGTGTTATAATATCTGGCAAAATCCCATACTTATGGCTTGCAAAAACCTCTCCGCTGCGATAAATCCCTGTTTGTACCTCATCGACAATGAGCAAAATCTTTTTTTCTTTGAGAAAAATCGCTAAATCCTGGATCTGCTTTTTGTCAAATGCATTGACACCACCCTCCCCTTGGATAAGCTCAAGCATCACCGCACAAGTCTGAGAATCTATGAGATTATAAATGTCTAAAATATCCTCTGCTATGCAAAAACCATCGGGAAATGGGGAAAAATATCGATGTAGTTTCTCCTGCCCTGTGGCCCGCAAAGTAGCAAGCGTCCTACCATGGAAGCTGGATTTTAGCGTGATGATTTTATAGCGCTTGATCCCGCCCTCTTCTTCGCCAAATTTTCTCGCGATCTTGATAGCAGTTTCATTGGCCTCTGCACCAGAATTGCTAAAAAATACGCGAGCGGGCATTTTGCTAAGTTCGACGATTTTTTCAGCCAAAAGCACCTGGGGTTGGTTTGGATAGAGATTAGAAATATGAATGAGTTGATCCACCTGCTCTTTGATACAATGGTTAAGTATGGGATTGCTATGTCCCACACTACACACCCCAATCCCACTACCAAAATCAATAAAATCCTTGCCACATTGCGTATAAAGCGTGCAATTTTTGCCCAATACGAAATTAACTTCCATCTTTGCATAACTATGAAGCACAAAATTATAATCTAGCTTTTTTAGTGTTTCTAAATCCATGATCCAACCTTATTTGCTTTTCTCTTTTTTTGTCTTTAACTTTTGGGAAATTCTTAGTTAGTGTTGCACTGCTTGAATTATAGAATAAAAGCAAAAATTCAGGCAAGGAATTCAAATATTACATTCTATTTCGTTACAATAGGTACAATAGAAAATCCAAAAATGGATCATAAATACTAGACCAAGGAGACACAATGTTTGAATTAAGAAAACTGCCCTATCCAAAGGATTCTTTCGGAGATTTTTTAAGCCCAACTACTTTTGATTTTCACCATGGAAAACATCACCAGACTTACATCAACAATCTCAATAATCTCATCAAAGACAGCCAGTTTGCTAATAGCTGCTTGTTTGAGATCATCACCAAATCTAGCGGTGGAATCTTCAACAATGCCGCGCAGGTTTATAATCATGATTTTTATTGGGATTGCATCACGCCAGAAAAAACCTCTATCAGCCAAGAGCTCAAAACCGCAATCGAAAAAGAATTTGGCTGCACAAACACCTTTAAAGAAAAATTCCTAACAAGTGCGACCACACTTTTTGGTTCTGGATGGTGCTGGCTTGTATATGATGTGGCAAACAGAAAGCTTGAGATCGTCCAAACTAGCAATGCTGCCACTCCAGTCACACAGAACAAAGTACCACTGCTTGTTGTGGATGTTTGGGAGCACGCGTATTATGTGGATCATAAAAATGCCCGCCCTGTGTATTTAGAGAAATTCTATGAGCATATCAATTGGGAATTTGTATCTAAATCCTATGAATGGGCACTCAAAGAGGGATTGGGTTCTGTGCAACATTTCATTAGCGTCCTAATTCACAGTAAATAAATCTCAAGAAATCTTGATGTCAATTGAGACAAAACGCACCTATCACGAGTTGCTGCTTTTCTTCACAGAAAGCAAGTTGTTTAAGGCTGCACTTTTTTCCATCTCTGCGACTACGGTATTGGGGGCTACGATCATCGCGCCCTCCCTACCAGCGCTAGAGAAACATTTCTCCGACATTGGCCCATCCGCAGAAATCCTCTCCAAACTCATCCTCACCATTCCCTCTCTGCTCATGGTATTTTTTTCTCCTATCGCAGGTTTTTTATTTGAGAGATTTCGCAGACTCAATATCATCTTTTTCGCACTTATGATCTGGAGTCTAGCTGGCATATCAGGCTTTTTCCTCAACAATATCTATTTGGTCCTTACATCTAGGGCTATCCTAGGAATTGCTGCATCATTTCTCATGACGGGCATTGGAGTATTGCTAGCAGACTATTACTCAGGAGCCCGGCGCGAGAAGGCGTTGATGCTGCAAAATTTTTTTATGGCATTTGGCGCAGGGATCTTTTTAACACTGGGAGGGTTTTTGGCCAGCATGAGCTGGCGCTATCCCTTTTTGGTGTATTCTCTTGGTTTTGTGATTTTAATTTTTGGGATATTTGAGCTTTTTGAACCCATTAAATTCCACCACAAGACCCACGCTAACCCCACTAAATTTACTTTTTCCAAGTTCATCCCCATGTATCTACTGGGAATGTTTATCATGATATGCTTTTATATTGCCCCCACCCAAATGCCCTTTTTTATGACAGATTATCTGCATATCGATCAAACTAGAGTGGGCGTATCCCTAGCAGTGGTCTCAGTGGCCATGGCAATTGGGTCATTATTCTACATGCAACTGCGAAAGCTCTTTAGCCTCTATGAGATCTTTTTTTTGGCATTGAGTTTCTTTGCCCTAGGCTTTGCATGCATTAGCCTAGTGCATAATTATCTTAGCGTCCTCATAGGATTTTGCTTTTTGGGAGCAAGTCTTGGGATTTCGCTAATCAACACCAATGCCTGGCTTTTTCATATCGCAGAAGAGGGCGAGAGATCCCGTGCCTATGGATTTTTGGCAAGCTCAGTATTTTTGGGACAAGCAACCTCTCCCCTAATTACACAGACATTTGTCTCCCATCTAGGAATCGTAAAAATGATCGCGATTTTTACACTAATGCTCTTTTCTGTCTCTTTTTTGTTTCTTTTTATGAGTTGGCGCAGCCAGGATAGGAAATTTTGATGCTAGATCAGATTTTTACCCAAGATCAAGAAAGCCAGTTTGACTTTAATGCCGAAGTCGCAAGCGTTTTTGATGACATGCTATCACGCTCCATCCCCTATTACAAAAATACCCTAGAGCTTTGCATTGATTTCATAAAAAATCATCTCAAACATCTCTCAAGCCCCATAATTTATGATCTAGGAAGCTCTACTGGGAATTTCTTGCTTGCGCTGCATGAGAGATTGCAGCTACCTGATGCCAAGATGTATGGGATTGACAGCTCTTTGGCCATGATTCAGACTGCCACACAAAAAGCACGTGCCTATGCTGCACCCATTGAGTTTTTGTGTGAGGATTTTTTGCAAAAAGATTTTGGAGATTGCGATGTAATTGTCGCACACTACACACTGCAATTTGTGCGCCCACTTCATCGCGAAAAACTTGTGAAAAAAATCTCAGAAAGCCTACAAAAAAAACAAGGGATTTTTCTTCTGAGTGAAAAAATGAGCAGTGGGGATAAATGGATGGATAAAGCAATGATAGAGCGCTATTATCAGTTTAAACAAGAGCAGGGATATAGTCAAAATGAAATCACAAAAAAGCGAGAGGCGCTAGAAAATGTACTGATTCCCTACAGCCTGGAGGAAAATTTCGAGATGCTTAGAAATGCGGGGTTCCAGAGTATCGAAGTACTCTTTAAGTGGGTGAATTTTGGCACGCTAATCGCAAAATTTTAAAGCCTAGGAAGCCTTAAGTTTTTGAAGTGTTTTGCTAAAATGGGGATAAAATTCGCCAGAAGGGTTTATCATGCTAAGTTTTGTAGGCACCAGAGATCAGCAAACAACCACCACTTTCAAGCAAGCTTTATTACATCAAGATTCTCCCCATGGTGGTCTATGGGTACCACAAGAACTCCCAAAAATCGATTTTGAAAAATTCACCTCCCTCTCCTACACCGCATTATGCAAATCCCTATTTGAAGCGCTGGATTTGGGGGTAGAGGATTCTTTGCTAAATGAGGCACTAAAGCGCTATGAGAGCTTTGATGATCCTAGCAATCCCGCTCCATTGCATCCCATCTCCCCTGATCTCTCCATCCAGGAGCTCTATCATGGCAGGACTCGCGCATTTAAAGACATGGCATTAGCGCCATTTGGTGCACTTTTTAGCGCTCTTTGCAAACAAGAAAAACAACAATACCTCATCCTTGCTGCCACAAGCGGAGACACAGGCCCAGCTGCGCTAGATAGCTTTGCAAATCTCCTCTACACTAAAGTCGTCTGCCTCTATCCCAAGGGAGGCACGAGCGATGTGCAGGAATTGCAAATGATTACACAAAATGCCAAAAATCTTTTTGTCTTTGGGATTGAGGGGAATTTTGATGATGCTCAAAGCATCCTAAAATCCCTGATTCAAAAAAAAGATTTCCACAAAAAACTCAAAGATAGCGGCCATGCACTATCAGTAGCAAATTCTGTGAATTTTGGAAGAATTATTTTTCAGATTCTCTATCATATCTGGGGGTATTTGCATTATCTCAAAGAGCGCAATCTCCCCTATGGAGTGATGGTTAAGACAATTATTCCCAGCGGGAATTTTGGCAATGCACTGGGGGCTTTTTATGCCAAAAAAATGGGGCTTCCCATAGAAAAAATCCTCATTGCCACCAATAAAAATAATATCTTGCATGACTTCATCACTACAGGCAGCTATGATATTTCCAAGCGCCAACTTTTGCACACCTATTCTCCCGCCATGGACATTCTCAAAAGCTCTAATGTAGAGCGCGTCTTGTTTGCTTTATTTGGCGCAAATAAGACAAGGACACTCATGCAAGAGCTAGAAGAAAAAAAATCCTACACCCTTAGCAAAGAAGAGCATTTGAGATTGCAAAAAGATTTTGAGTCCCTAGATTGCAGCGATACGCAGTGCCTAGAAATTTTGAAAAAATATTACTTCCAAAACATCCTGATTGACCCCCACACCGCCAATGCCATCCATGCCTATGAAAAACTCAAAGGGGCGCATAACATCGTCTGCTCCACTGCTGAATGGAGTAAATTTGCACCCATTATTACAAAGGCTACTACAGGGAAAATGCTTTGTGACAAAGATGCAATAGCTCATATAGAACAAACACAAAGCCTCACCCCTTCTCCGCATATCCAAGAATTATTTGAAAAAAAGATTTTGCACCAAAAAGTGTTGCACATCTCCTCTGTAGAAGATGCCATCTTGGAATTGCTCTAAAATCCCCAAGAATTACCCACTGGGCGAGATCGCATTTGTTTTACATCACTATAATAGCTCTTTTTTGATACTCACGTTTTACACAAAAAGGAGAGTTCCCATGAAAAGGGTTTTTATTTTTTTTCTTCTGTGCATCAGCATTTCCCTGGCAGAAACCATCAATGTCTTGGCTGCAGCAAATCTCTCAAAAGTATTAGAAGAAATCAAGAAGAACTATCTCAAAAACCACAAGAAGGAACAAATCAATATTACTTACATGTCATCAGGAAAGGCTTTTGCTCAACTCAAAAACCAGATCCCCGTATCGCTTTTTGTTTCTGCAGATACCTTCTATCCACAAAGACTCTTTGAAGAACATCTCACTCAAAAGCCAAAGATCTATGCACAAGGCGTGCTCGTGCTTTGGAGCAAAACTCTCCCCATTCACAATCTTCAATCTCTCACAAATCAAAAAATCAAAAACATTGCTCTACCAAATCCTGACCTCGCACCCTATGGGAGGGCTGCAAAAGAAGCTCTAAACAAAAAAAATCTCAGCAATGAGATAGATGATAAAATCCGCCAGGCCACCTCTGTATCCCAAGCTCATCAATGGGTGGAGAATGGAGATTGCGAAGTAGGATTTGGGGCATTATCACTCCTTAATACAAAAGATGGGCATACAAGCTTCATCAAAGTAGATCCCAAGCTCTATGCTCCTATACAGCAGTCCTTAGCCATTACAAATTTTGGCAAAAATAGCCCTCTTACCAGGGATTTTGCAGATTTTATCCTGCAGTCTAAACAAACTTTTAAAAAATATGGATATCTCATACCCCAAGAGAAATGATTGAATTTTGATAAAGATTTTATCCAAACTCTGCTCCTTAGCCTAAAGCTTGCCACCTACACCACCATCATCCTTCTACCCATTGGCATAGCTTTAGGCTATTATCTGGCCTTCACATCTCACAGGCTCAAACTCCTCATTGAAACCATCATCTGGATGCCCCTAGTTCTGCCTCCCACAGTCTTGGGATTTTATCTCTTGATTGCCTTCTCTCCTAATTATTTTTTTGGTGCATTTTTAGAAAAACACTTTCACATCAGGCTTGTTTTTAGCTTTCCTGGCATCGTGATTGGCAGCGTGATTTTTTCCCTGCCCTTCATGGTAAATCCCATCAAAAATGCCCTTGCCTCACTGCCCCCCAGCCTCAAAGAAGCAAGCTACACGCTGGGAAAGGGTAGGATTTTTACACTATTTTTTGTTTTGTTGCCCAATAGTATTTCAAGCATTTTACTAGCAATCATCACCACCTTTGCCCACACTATCGGAGAATTTGGCGTGGTGCTCATGCTAGGAGGGGATATCAAAGGAGTGAGCAGGGTAGCAAGTATTGCCATCTACACTCAGGCAGAAATGCTTAATTATTCCACCGCTCATCATTATGCACTGATTTTAACCATCACTAGCTTTGCTCTACTTTTCATCGTCATTTTTATCCATCACAAATTCCAAAATCGGGGGATTTTATGATAGAAGTCGATCTCAAAAAATCCCTCAATGGAGCAGGTGGGAAATTCACCCTGGAACTCAGGGCCTCTTTTGCACCCAAGAAACTCCATGCGATTTTTGGAGAATCTGGCAGCGGCAAAAGCACTTTTTTTCGGATGCTCTCAGGCCTAGCCACCCCAGATAGTGGCAGGATCTTACAAGAAAAGCAGATTTTTTTTGACAAATCCCAAAAAATCAACCTCCCCACTTGGAAGAGAAAAATCGGATTTGTCTTCCAAGACTCCTCCCTTTTCCCCCATCTCAATGTATACAAAAATCTTGTCTTTGGCCTAGATCCAGCGCTCAAAGATCACATTCATCCCCTTATCTCCCTGCTAAATCTAGAACATCTCTGCGATAAATCCCCCAGGCATCTTAGCGGCGGACAATCCCAAAAAGTCGCACTTGCCAGAGCAATTTTGCACAACCCTAGCATCTTGCTACTTGATGAGCCCTTCAGCGGTCTAGATCAAAACTCCAAAACCCTGCTCCAACAAGAATTAAAAAAACTTTTATCTCATTTTCCGCTTACAACTTTTTTGATTTCACACGATATCTCTGAAGTGTTTTTTTTGGCAGATGAGGTATTTGTTTTGGAAAATGGCCGATTCTCCAAAAGCGGATCACCACAGCAGGTATTTTTGCAAAATTCTCATCACAGCAGCGCCTTTTGCGGGGAGATTTTACAGATAGATGCAGTCAACCAGACAAGGATTGCACAGGTTTTGGTGCAAGACATCATTCTGCAGATTCTGTTGAGAGAAGACCAAAAATCCCTAAAAATTGGAGATCGCATCCTATTGGAGAATCATCTGATTTGCAAAAATATCCAAAAAATATAGAGTTGGAATGTATTTTGCTTGATACTTTGCATCTACACTTTTTTTAAAGGATCTTTATGAAAACTTTGACAAGAAGATTTTTGAGCAATTCTCTCTTATTTGCCGGGGCGGTTATTTTAAGTGGTTGCAATATGTTTGGCAAAAATGATGAAACCAGTCTGGTACCTCCTTCTGCGGTGTATCAACCAGGATCGATTCAATCACCAATGTATCCACCCACAGGATTTAACAATCCCAATCTTGTAGCAGGAAACACATTGCCACAGCCATCTACAGATACCCCCCTGCCTGATACTAGATTTGAGGCTCCAGCACCCGATGCAGGGCAAGCGACAGACATCATCCCAAATAGCCCAATGCTCACCCCAAACAACATCATTGAGCTAAGCGCTGTGGGCATGGGAGTAGCTCCTGAATCCACGGTTTCTCCCTCCCAAGCTCTAGCACTTGCTAAGAGAGCGGCAATCGTAGATGCCTATAGACAGCTAGGTGAAAAAATGTATGGAATCCGCGTGAATGCACAAGATACAGTAAGAGACATGATTTTACAAAACTCTACGGTAAAGACCAAGGTCCAGGCACTCATCAGAAATGCAGAGATCACAGAGACAGTTTATAAAGATGGTTTATGCCAGGTAAGTATGGAGCTCAAACTTGATGGAAGAATTTGGTATCGAGCCCTAAGCGGCGGCAGAAATAATGTCCTTTTCTAATCTCTTGCAATATAAGGGTATTGCGCTAAGCACTATCCTTATGCTTTTCTTTGCTGCTTGCACCCCCACCAAGAAATTCTTCACTAATCAGCCCATTGGCACGCAAAAACAAAATCCCAGAATCGACATTTCCACGCCACCAGACTTCAAGCTCGTGTATATCAAAAGCCCGCTTTTTAATTACTATGACTATGCGCTCATTCGCACCAATGAAAAATTAGAGCATACAGATATTTTTGTCGAACTCTTCAAGCTTGGAAAAAATATTGGAAATATCGCCATTACCAAAAATCAAATTTGCTTTATGAATGACTGCGCGCCCAAATGGCCTGCAAGCAAAAGTTTTTTTGGCAAGGTGGCCTATGCGAACTTATTTGATGACATCATCATGGGAAGGGATATTTTCAATGGCAAGGGAAAGATGATTAATTCTGATGGTGCGCTTGTACAGAGATTCCAGCAAAGCGGGCAGGTGATTTATTATGAGAGAAAAAAGGATCATATTTTGTTCCAAAACCTCAGCAACGGCGTGATCCTATCCATCGACAAATACATCGATCCTGCCAAACAATATTTCACAGAGGATGAAGACTGATGCAATTTCATGAAATTTTTGCAGGAAAGAAAATCCTCATTTGTGCCAGCGCATCCATTGCAATTTATAAAATCTTAGACCTCATTAGCACACTCAAAAAATCTCAAGCCAGCATCAAAGTGACCCTCACCCCGGATGCTCAGAAATTTCTCACCCCCCTTTGCTTTGAAGCACTCACACATACCACTGTGCTTTGTGAAAATAGCGAATCTTGGGATAGCCAGTGCAATCATATTGCCTATGCAAAATGGGCAGACATCATCCTCATCGCCCCTGCAAGTGCCAACACCATAGCAAAAATCGCATCAGGAATTGCTGATAATGTTTTGCTAGCCACAATCCTAGCCTCCCCCGCAAAAAAGCTCATCGCCCCTGCCATGAATACCCAAATGCTTGATGCAAAACAGACGCAGGACAATTTAGCAAAACTTCAAGCATCGGGATACACCATCATCCCCACTCGCACAAGTCTCCTTGCCTGTGACACACATGGAGATGGAGCATTGGCAGAAAATTTTGAAATCCTCTCCCATCTTGCTCGCGCATTTTGCACCTCCTCTCCTTTGGGTAAATTTTGGCAGGGCAAGAGAGTGATTATCACAGGTGGAGGGAGCAAAGAGGCTATTGATTCTGTGCGCTGTATCAGCAATCACTCCAGTGGACTACAAGCAAGCGCACTATGCCTTGGGCTTTTCTTTTATGGAGCAGAGGTGCATTTTATAAGTTCTGCATTCCCCACTCCCCTGCCTCAGGGCATATTCTGCATAGAAGCACAAAGCGCCAGGGAATACCATCAAGCCCTACAAGAGCTTACAAAATCTCACCAAGAGAGCTTTTTATTTATGGCAGCAGCCATTGCGGATTTCAAACCAAAAAACCCCGTTCCTGGCAAAATCAAAAAGCAAGACAAGGAGGAATTATGGATTGCCTGTGAAAAGAATCTTGATATCTTGCAAAATCTCCAAAGTCCAAACCTCATAAAAATCGGCTTTAAGGCAGAGAGCGATCCTAGCAGCGCACTAGATTCGGCAAAAAAAATGCTTATAGAAAAGCAATGCCTTTGTGTATGTCTAAATATCCTTTCTCATCAAAATAGCTTTGGTGCGCTCCATAATGAAATGACACTAATCAATTCTCATGTCACCAAAACCATCCCGCTAAACTCCAAATTTCACATCGCTGATAAAATCCTAGAATTTGTGGCACAAACCCTCCAAACCCATCCATGATCCAAAAGATTGCCTCCCTATCTCAAAGCATCCAAAAGCTCTCTCAGCACCAAGAAATTAATAACACCCTGCCCGTGTTGATTCATGTCTTGCAAAAGCAAAGCAAGGATCTCTATCAAATCAAAATTGGCAATCTCATTACCCAAACCAAAAGCCAAAAAGAACTCATGATTGGCGCCAAATACCTCGCAACTCTGCAAAAAAATCCCACAGGCACGCTCATACTCTCCCATCTCTGGCTCTATCCCAAGGCTTTGGAATCCCTGCAAAATGCTCCTCTAAAATTTAGCATCAATGATCTCAAAGAATTGCTTAAAAACCCAGAGAAATTCCATGAGGAATGGAAGAGTTTTTTGGTAGAAAAATTTGCCCATGCCCCTAGCAAACAAGAATTCTTATTTTTTGGCAACATGCTTTTGTCCCTGCAAAAAAACATCACTTCGCTTGTGATTGATCAGGATGGGAAAAATCATATTTTACAAATCAAAAAAATGCCCCAGCAAAGCCTAGAATTCTATGCCCTCTATCCCAATTTGGGTGCAATTAGCGGGCTGGTGTACAAAAGCCAAGGGGGAGTGGGTCTAAACCTCAATGTGCCTTTTGCCAATGTAAAAAATCTTTTAGAAAAACATCTTGATACATTGCATTTTTTTGCACAGAAGCAAATCACACTCACCCCAAACATCCCACCACTTTTTTCTTTTGAAGACAATCTTTTAGATCTTTGGAGCTAAGCGCATAGAAGTTTGCGCAAAAATTGCGCGCTTTAGGGTAATAGAGTCTCAAACTCTGATGGATTTTTGAGCATTTTTTAGGACTGAGATTACAGAGATGAATCTCAAGGAGTCAGGAAGCTTGAAAATTTCCCCAAACTCTGGAGTGAATTTGTGTTTGGGGAATTAATAGGAGTGCAGGGGTTTTAAAAACCCTTGAGGATTTTGAGGCAGATTTAAAAAAATCAAATTTTTGAGGCAGAGATTTTTTCTAATGCATGCAGAATTCTTAGCACATGCTCTTCATCAAGCAGACCTTGATCGCGTGCGCGGATTTTTATGCCAAATTCCTCCACTGAGGTATCTAGTGCCAACTTTCCCGTGACTTTAGGAAAGCTTGTAGAGCCGATTTTATACTCCACCATTTTTTGATAAAGTCTTGGCGTATCAAATTCATCCTTGACCACCACCCCAGAGTCAAATAGCGCGATTTTATCGCTTTTGGTTTCATCATAAATAATGCTTTTCTCCTCCCCTCCTATAATCATCTCGCGGACCTTTATGGGGCTTAGCCAGGACACATTGATGGTCACAATCACTCCACTTTCTAACTCCAGATTGATATTTGCTAATGCATCATTGGGATAGTTTTGATACTTGCGCGCAAATACCTCTGCATTTTTAATCTCTAACCCAATCAAATAATCGATGATGCTTAGATCATGGATTGCCAAATCCCAGATCACATCCACGCTGTTTTGGAATAGCCCGAGGTTGATTCGCCTTGCATTGATATAGACGATATTCCCAAGCAAAGAAATATGCTGCTTTAGCCAGCGCACTGCAGGCGCATGCAAAAAAATATGATCACAATGCAAAATCAAAGATTTTGCCCTAGCCAAATCATAGAGCTCTCCTGCTTCTTTAGAGCACATGCAAAGGGGTTTTTCCACAAAAATATGCTTATTGGCCTGCAATGCATTTTTGGCGATGGCATAATGACTCTGGGGTGGAGTAATGATGAAAAGCACTTCAATCTCCTCATCTGCCAAAATGCAATCAAGGCTTAAATATTCCTTGAAATCATAGAGCTTTTTTGCCTCCCTTCTCTGCCCAAGATCGAGATCAAAAATCGTATGCAGCTCAAAGATAGTGCTATTTTGCACCGCTCTTGCCACATTGCGCCCCCAATATCCATAACCAATAATTGCTGCTCGCACATCCACCTCTTTTTTCGTGGATTTTATCAAAATTCAAAGATTTTAAAAAATTTCTCCCCCACTTGCACAGAACAAAGAAATCCGATAGGATTGCTTTTTATTTTAGGAAAATGAAATGATTCATATTGTTTTGATAGAGCCTAGAATTCCACAAAATACTGGAAATATCGGCAGATTATGCGTGGCAGCAGGGGCAAGGCTTCATCTGATTCATCCTCTGGGTTTTTCCATCGATGAAAAGGCGCTAAAACGCGCAGGGATGGATTATTGGAGGGTTCTTGATCTTAGGGAATGGAAAAATTTGCAGGAATTCTGGGAATCTCATCCCTTTGACCATAAGCATTTTTTACTCAGCACAAAGGCCAAAAAAATTTATTATGAAGCACCTTTTTGCAGGGAATGTTTCTTGTATTTTGGGAGGGAAGATGCCGGGATAGATTCAGGGATCTTGCAAACATATGCCAAGCAGGTCTACAAAATCCCTATGCAAAAAAACATCCGCAGCATCAATCTTGCCACAAGCGTAGGCGTGGTGCTCTATGAGGCAATAAGACAGAATGAAATCTATCTAGATTTTTAGTGCAAATATTTTTTTAGCACCTCAAGATCCTTTTCTATCAAGGGCAATTCCCTGGGCATTTCCCTCTTGCAGCCCTGGGTTTTTTTATCCTCCAAAGAATCCAAAAATTTCCTCTTCATTTTGGATCCCTTTTGATATCCATGATCGCATTGATGCTCAGGGGGAGTTTTTTGTGCATGAGCAAACATTAACAAAAACAAGAAAAACAAAATCCTCAATTACATACCTCCAAAAATATCTAGCCAATCCCCAATGATTCCCACACCAAGGGCGATCAGCAATAATCCTGAACAAATCTCAACCGCGCGAAAGTAGCGTTTCATGCGATCTAGCAGCCTGAAAGATTTTTGAATCAATAAAGCCACCAGCAAAAATGGTACCCCAAGCCCAAAAACATAGGCAAGCATGAGAAAGAGGCCATAATTTTGCTGCGTACTAGAGAGAAGCACGATGCTTGTGAAAATAGGGCCAATGCAAGGGGTCCAACCCAACGAAAAACTCACCCCAAGAATGAAGGGAGAGAGAAATTTTGAGAATTTTTTCTGCGAGCCAAGTTGATAATTCTTGCTCTTATACAACCAAGAAAAGCGCAGGACCCCCAAGAAATGCAGACCAAATAAAATCACAATTCCCCCAGCGATTTGTTTGAGCCATACAGGAGCCAGGACATGGATGATCTTTGCCATAGATGCACCAAGCAATACAAACACCAAACCAAAACCCAGCACAAAGCAGCAGGCCTGCAAAAACAGCAGGAAGTCTGAATGCGTATTTTTGACATTTTGCAAACTCTGTCCAGAGATATAAGACATATACGCAGGAATCAATGGCAGAATGCAGGGGCTAATAAAAGTCAAAATCCCCGCCAAAAACGCCGCAACAAAAGGTGCACTTTCAAAAATATTCCCCAACAAATGTTCCATGATGATTAAACCCAATGAAATATCACAGAAATCATAACACAAACAAATCGCTTTTTGCAATCTGAGAATACCATAGAAAAATCTCTAGTCTGGCCCGCCCACTCGCGCAAAAAATGCCTGACATCACCATGGCCACAACATTGGAGAGATTGCACAGGGATTTTCGTGAATTCATGTGTGGATTTGTGAAAAATTGTGAAAACTTTTGAAGTTTTATATGAAATCTAAAGAGATTTTAAAAAGATTTTATAGCACTCAAAACCCTGAAGAAAATTAGAATAATTCCTAATAAATATTGAAGCTTCATAGTAAATTTATGGAAGTTATATGGAGAATTTGTTAGGATTTGCAGAGGGGAATGTGGAAAATTTAGAGAGGGGGTATAAGAGCCTATGTGAAAAGCATTATGAGATTTGTATGGAATTTATGAAAGCCCCCTCCTCCTTTGAGGATTTAAGGAGAAGAGGGGGGATGGATATGAGACTCTCTCAAAAGAAACAAGGGGGGTTAGAAGAATGTATAGCGGCTAGCCAAAGCTACTTCAGTAGCAGGTTTGGAGGTGCAGAGTTTGCCATTTACAAAAACTTCAAAGGTTTCAGGATTCACAGTGATTTTGGCTGTGGTGTTATTGAATTTGAAATCTTTTTTGGTGACATTACGGCAATTTTTGACGGGCAAAACCTTTCTTTCCAAGCCAAGTTTTTCTTTGATGCCATTTTCGTAAGCGACTTTAGAGACAAAAGTGATGCTTGTGTCAAATTTCGCCTTTCCATGATGTCCAAACATTTCACGGTAATAAACAGGTTGCGGAGTCGGCACAGAAGCGTTGGAGTCACCCATTTCAGAGAATACCACCATTCCGCCCTTG
Organism: Helicobacter mustelae; assembly: GCF_900476215.1. Taxonomy (NCBI): domain Bacteria; kingdom Pseudomonadati; phylum Campylobacterota; class Epsilonproteobacteria; order Campylobacterales; family Helicobacteraceae; genus Helicobacter; species Helicobacter mustelae. The sequence continues at coordinate 1,412,101 of NZ_LS483446.1, forward strand.
ATGATGATTTTGGGTTTTACACCAAAGAATGCAGGATTCCAAACCACCAAATCAGCGATTTTGCCCTCTTCTACAGAGCCGATGTATTCGCTCACGCCATGAGTGATGGCTGGGTTGATGGTGTATTTAGAGATATAGCGCTTGATGCGGAAGTTGTCATTATCCCCCTTTTCTTCTGTCAAGCGACCAAATTCTTTTTTGTTTTTGTCAGCAGTTTGCCAGGTTCTAGGGATCACCTCTCCTGCGCGCCCCATTGCTTGAGAGTCAGAGCTAGTCATTGCAATCACACCCATATCATGAAGCGTATCCTCAGCTGCGATAGATCCAGGGCGGATGCGGCTTTGGGAGAATTGCAAATCCTCGCGGATGCGCTTATCCAAGTGGTGGCAAGTCATGAGCATATCCAAGTGCTCAGCAACTGTATTGATCGTATAAGGAATAGTAGGAGTGGTAGAAGAAGGGAGAATGTTCACTTCACCAGCCATGGTGATAACATCAGGAGAGTGTCCTCCTCCTGCACCCTCAATGTGATAAGCATGGATCGCGCGTCCATTCATCGCTCTGAGTGTGTCATCTACATAACCTGCTTCATTTACAGTATCAGTGTGGATGCAAACTTGTACATCATACTCATCAGCTACACTAAGGCAGTGATCGATTGCACTTGGTGTTGTACCCCAGTCTTCATGCAATTTAAATCCAATCGCACCCGCTTTTACTTGCTCTACCAATTGAGCGCGGCTAGAGCTGTTTCCTTTGCCCAGAAGGCCCACATTCATCCCATACTCTTCAGCAGCACGCAGCATGCGATGCAAATTCCACACACCTGGGGTGATCGTAGTCGCATTTGTACCATCCACAGGGCCTGTACCGCCACCAAACATGGTTGTAACGCCATTGGCTAGGGCTGTGGGGAATTGTTGAGGAGAGAGGAAGTGTGTATGGCTATCAATCCCACCAGCAGTGATGATCATACCCTCTCCTGCAAGCGCTTCTGTGCCTACACCAACGACCATATGAGGAGTGACGCCATCTTGCATATCCTTGTTGCCCGCTTTTCCAATGCCATGGATCTTGCCATTTTTGATTCCAATATCTGCTTTGTAAATCCCAGTGTAATCGATGATAAGGGCATTGGTGATGACCAAATCTAGTGTGTTTTCATCTGGGCTATTACTTTGTCCCATACCCTCGCGGATGGTTTTACCCGCACCAAATTTGAGCTCTTCACCATAGACGGTGTAATCATGCTCCACCTCTGCCCAAAGGTCCGTATCACCAAGGCGTACTTTATCGCCAGTTGTGGGGCCATAAGTATTAACATATTCTTGTCTTTTCATTTTCATGGGAATCTCCTTACTTGATAAATCCGTGATGTTTTGCTTTTTCTAGAGCTTTTTGTTTATGTAGATCATCTGCGATACCATTCAAAAGTCCATTCATTCCGATAATTTTTTTGCTACCACCAATTGGAATGAGATGCACTGTCTTGGTTTCCCCTGCACCGATGCGCAGTGTATTTCCAGAAGGAATATCTAAGCGCTTTCCATATGCTTTTTCGCGATCAAATTCCAAAGCTCTGTTAGCTTCAAAGAAATGGAAATGGCTTCCCACGTGCAAAGATTTAGGCCCCTTATTTGTAACTTTCAATTCTGTAATCTCTTTTCCTGCATTGAGTTCAATATCCTTGTCAGAAGCAAACTTAATCTCGCCTGCTTTGAAATCATCTGGTTCAATTGGCCAATTCACAGTCACAAGCTTTGTGCCATCTGGGAAATTGGCTTCTACTCCTAGATCGGGTACCATATTGCCTACGCCTGGCATAACCTCATCCTTTTTCAAGAAATGCACGCACTCTTCCATAAGTTGGGCTACAGTTTTTTTGCCGCGGCGCGCTTCATCCATAATATGAGCACTAATATAAGCAATCGCTTCGGGTTGATTGAGCTTTAAGCCCTCTTCCTTACGCTTTCTGGCCACCTCTCCTGCATAATACAACAAGAATTTTTCTTGTTCTTTAGGTGTTAGTTTCATCTGTGTTCCTTTCTCTAAAGTTTTGAACGCAAATTGCAAATTGCAAAATTGCAGGGTGATTATAATGAAAATCTTGATACTTTGTATTAACTTTTTTAAAAAAGTATTATTTAGTAATAATTTATATCAAAAATTATTACAATTTTAGTGTGGAAAAAATGATAATTATTAATTATTTATGGATATTTTGTGAATAAAAAATTCATTTACAATTTTTGTAATTTTTTCTACACGGCAAAAGTCTTAACTACGTTTTCAAAGATCTACAAACATCGCAAAAAAACCAGTAAAACAAGAGGATCAACAAAGGCAGGAAAAATCCTTGCAAACCACAGTAATATTGGCTTTGTTAGGAGGTTTAATGGCAGGGATGCAAGCTTTTGGGTTCTCAGGGTGTGAGGATTTCAAGTCAATTTTACACACACATTGCATTTTAGGGGTCTGCTATCAAAAAACAAAATCCCCTCCATAATGCTAAATCCAACAAACCCAGCCAATTCTCCTCACACTCTACCGCGCTCAATCACCCACTCTCTTGCCAATCCCAGAGGGACACCCATTTGGACGCAATCATCATAAAAGTCCATTAAATTTTGTTATAATGCCAGTCACGTTTGAATTGTTGCTTATCGCAGCGGCTTTGACAAATCCGCAGAAAGATAAGCCCAAAAATACAAATCATTGCTTGGCTTTTGACTTTTTGCGTCTTTGATATTCCATGCAGAATGAACGAGATGTTTAATGCTGCCAAAGATTAGAGCGGCTAAGGCCAACTTATAGTATATACCAAGCATCATCAATTCGTTTTTTCTTTAAGAATGTGATTTGTAAAATTAACCTTAGGTGCTCTTATGACAAAAAATAACAAAAAAAACAATATGACGGGGGTTTTGGATGCGGAGGGTTTTGAGAATCTCGGACTTTCCAAAACCGTACTCAAAGGGGTTTTGGATGCGGGTTTTCGTATGCCCACTCCTATACAGGAGCAGGCCATCCCTGCGATTTTACAAGAGAGAGATGTCATCGCCCAGGCCCAAACTGGCACGGGAAAGACTGCAGCCTTTACCCTACCCATCCTTGAGATGCTTCATCACAATCAAAGCATCGAGGCACTAATCATTACACCCACAAGAGAGCTTACTATGCAAGTAAGCGATGAAATCTACAAGCTTGGTCGCCCCAAAAACATCAAAACTGTTTGTGTTTATGGCGGGCAAAGCATCAAGCGCCAATGCGAACTCCTAGCCAAAAATCCCCAGATCATGGTCGCCACCCCAGGGCGTCTGCTAGATCATCTCAAAAGCGGCAGACTCGATAACTTCACTCCGCGCTTTGTAGTTCTTGATGAGAGCGATGAGATGCTAGATATGGGATTTTTGGATGATATCGAAGAGATTTTCAATTATCTGCCAAATAACATCCAAGTGCTTCTATTTTCTGCCACGATGCCAGAGGCCATCAAAAAACTCGCGCAAAGAATTCTCCACAATCCCATCCACATCAAGATCACACCCACTGCCAACATGACGAATTTGGATGTCACGCAATATTATTGTGTCATTGGCGAGGGCGAGCGCCAAGAGGCCTTGATGCGCATTCTAGACACAGAAAACATCTACAAAAGCATCATCTTTACTCGCACAAAAAAAGAAGCTGATGGCTTATATAATTTTTTGGAAGCGCGGGGCTACAAGGCAGGGACATTGCATGGGGATATGGAACAGCGCGATCGCAGGGCAGCGATTTTGGATTTCAAAAAATGTCACTACAAAATTCTTGTGGCCACAGATGTGGCAAGCAGAGGGCTTGACATCAGCGATGTGAGCCATGTGTTCAATTATCACATACCCACCAATTCCGAAGTCTATGTGCATCGCATCGGGCGCACAGGGAGGGCGGGCAAAAAAGGCAAGGCCATTACCTTTGTCACTCCCCTGGAATTCAAAGATCTCAAAAAAATCCAGGAAGATGTGGGAAGCAAGCTAGAAATCTATGAAATTCCCCACATGCCTCAAAGCCCCAAAACCTTCGTCAACAAAGTGCTACAGACCAAGATTCACAACAGTGCTCTAGAGATTCTAGAATCCCTCAAAGAATATTTGGATTCCACACAAATCATCCTCAAGCTTTTAAGCATGCAGATGGAGGGACAATCCATCGGACTCTCCAAAGAGGATATTGAAAAAATGCACAGAGACATCACAAAGCAAGGCAAAGAGAGCAGGGAAGAAAAAGAAGGCAAAAAAAGAAAGAAAAGGAAGAAAAGAGGCAAGGGAGAAAAAGAAGGGAGAGAGGGCAAAGAGGAGCCAAGGGGCAAGAAACCCAGAGAAGAGAAAAACAGCCAAGAGCGCAGACAAAAATCTGCTAATTCGCAGACAAAAAAAGCAAAATAGGAAATATTCATGAAAGAAGCAAAATATATTTGGAAAGATGGGAAGCTTGTTACGTGGAAGGATGCAACCACACATGTATTGAGCCACACCCTGCATTACGGGAATGCCGCATTTGAAGGAACAAGAGCCTATCTCACAGAAGAAGGATTGGCAATCTTTCGCCTACAAGACCACACCAAGAGATTATTAAATTCTTGCAAGATCACTGCCATAAAATGCCCCTACACCCAAGAGGAGCTAGAAAATGCACAGATTGAACTGCTGCGCGCAAATACCTATGAGGGAAATGTCTATATCCGCCCTCTGATTTATCTGGGCTATGGAGTGATGGGCATAGACTACCGCAAGGCCCCTGTAAATGTAGCTATTGCCGCATGGGAGTGGGGTGCATACCTAGGAGAGGAAGGGCTAGAAAAAGGCATTCAAGTCAAAACAAGCTCCTTTACTCGAAGCAGCACTAAATCCATCATGGGAAAGGCAAAAATCGCAGGAAATTATTTGAATTCCCAAATGGCTAAATATGAAGCGCTGCAATCAGGATTTGAAGAGGCCTTATTGTTGGATGATAACGGATTTGTCGCAGAGGGGAGTGGAGAATGCTTCTTCATCGTGCGAAATGGCAAACTCATCACCCCTCCAAATGACAATTCCCTGGAATCCATCACGCAATTAACCGTAATGGAACTGGCAAAAGATTTGGGCATTGAGGTTTTGCAGCGCCACATCACCCGAGATGAGGTCTATATAGCAGATGAGGCATTTTTCACAGGGACTGCTGCAGAGATCACACCTATTCGTTCTTTGGATTATCGTGAGATTGGCAGCGGATCTCGTGGTGCACTCACCGCCAAACTCCAGAGTCATTTTTTTGATGTTGTCATGGGGAAAAATCCAAAATACAAACACTATTTAACCTACATTCGTTAAGGAGGGCCAATCATGCCAATTGATCTAAACGAGCATCTCAAAAGAAAAACACAAAATAACAGCGGCAATGAAATGAAGGATGAACTGCCTCAAAAGGGCAAAAAACCTGGTCTTGACAATCAATTTTTTAGCAAAAATATGACCTTACTCATCGCTGCAGTCATCATCATTGCAGGGCTTTTTATCCTGCGCCCATTTGTTGTCATCAATTCTGGTGAAGTGGGAATCAAGGTCACTGCTGGGGAATATGACAAAATTCCACTACAGCCAGGAATTCGATTTTTCATCCCCTTGATACAAAAAATCATTATTGTAGATACAAAGGTTCGGGTGATTAATTTTTCTAGCACTGAAAATATGGGGGTTTTAGGAAAAAACCAAAATATCTATCATAATGAGGCAATTAATGTAATGGATTCTCGCGGGCTTACTGTATCCATTGAACTCACCGTTCAATACCAACTCGATGCACAAAATGCCTCTCTCACGCTAGCCACCTATGGACAAGGGTGGGAGCAAATCATCATCAACCCCATCGTGCGTGATGTTGTGCGCAATGTGATCGGACGCTATCCCGCAGAAGATCTGCCCACGAAGCGAAATGAGATTGCCAAACTCATAGATGAGGGGATCCGCAATGATATTGCCAAGCGAGAAAATCATCCTGTGGAGTTGAGTTCTGTGCAGCTGCGAGAAATTGTTTTACCACCAAAAATTAAGGAACAGATTGAAAAAGTACAGATCGCACGCCAAGAGGCTGAACGCGTACGCTATGAGGTAGAAAGAAGCAAGCAAGAAGCAGAAAAAATGGCAGCCCTTGCCAAGGGAGAAGCCCAGTCCAATCGCATCAAAGCACAAGGAAGTGCAGATGCAGTGCTCATCCAAGCCAAGGCCAATGCCAATGCCAATAAGGCTATTGCAGAAAGCCTCAATGACCGCTTATTGCGATTGCGCGAAATCGAGACACAGGGCAAATTCAATGAGGCGCTCAAAGAAAACAAAGATGCACAGATCTTCTTAATGCCTGGAGGTGCAGTGCCCAATCTCTGGGTAGACTCCAAGAAAAAAGCAGCAAGCGCTCATTAATGCAAAAGTTTATTACTCAGCTAGATTGGAGAAAATCTCCCCTCATCCCCGCAATCATTCAAGATGATGAGAGCCTTGAAGTTTTGATGTTGGGATTTGTTAATCAAGAAGCTCTAAGTCTAAGTCTAGAGACAGGGTTTATGCATTATTTCTCTCGCTCCAAAAATCGCATTTGGAAGAAGGGGGAAAGCAGTGGGTGCTTCCAAAAAATCAAAAATATCAAGCTGGATTGCGATCGTGATAGCCTACTTGTCTGTGTAGAACAAGTGGGAAGCGCCTGCCACACAGGGGAGCGCAGCTGCTTTTTTAGAGAACTAAAAAATGATGCAGACAATACAATCTCACTAGATTGCGCTTACAAAAAAGAAACTCTTCTTAAAGATTGTGATACGCAAAAAAACTCGCACACAAACCAAGAAAATGCCATTCTCGATACGCTTTATCACATATTGCTAGAACGTAAATTTTCCTCCAGCAGCACTTCTTACACTGCCTCACTTTATCAAAAAGGCATCAACACCATTTGCAAAAAAATCACCGAGGAAGTGGGAGAGCTGGTCTGCGAAATCAAAGATGAAGAAAAAGAAAAAATGATTTATGAGACTGCGGATGTGTTTTATCACATCTTTGTAGCACTTGCTTATTATAATATCCATCCAGAAAATATCCTACAAGAACTCAAAAGACGCTTTGCATTTAGTGGCATAGAGGAGAAAAATGGCAGAAAATCATGATTGATTCCATCTATAGCACCCTTTATAATATCGATATTCCAATGCTTGTTGTTCTTGGCATTTGCGTGCTATTTTCTCTTTTGTTTTTACTGGTGGGAATTGCTCTTTTTAAGAGGCGCTTTTTTCCTAGCTTTTTCTTTCTGCTATCCCTTCTCTCTCTTTTTTCTGCGCCATTTTTCATCGCCTACGGTTCAAAAAAATTCCTTTTCAAAACCACAATCCTACACAATCAATCTCGCCCTCTGATGTTTAGCGATTCTTTTCTCATTCATCTTTCTTTTCGCAATGATGGCTATAGAAAAATCAAGCACTGCATGATTACCATATCCCCTAAGCGCGAAAAAAATCTGCGCAACCAATTGCTAGATATTTTTAAGCCGCTGGAGAGATCTTATTATGTTTTTAGTGCAGACATATCCCCTCATGCAGCCAAACAAATCCAGACCATCATCCCTTATTTTATGCGTGAGCATGCCTTCAAATTGATTCTAGATTGCAGATAAAGGGCTGTGTGTCAAGAAAAAAAGAGAGGGGAGTCTTGGGAAGGATGGCAGAAATCATGACTTTTGACAAATGTTTTTTCTAGCATTGAGCAATGGGTGCAACCCTTGAGCAAGCGGCTAGATGTGAGAGCGATTTAGAAAGAACGGGATAATCTTTATTAACGCAATGCTTGAATCCATTTCATGCCCTATCCCTTATTTTGGCAGTTGAGTTTTTTGTCTAAGGCTTTTTATAAATCTAGGTTTGAATTTTTAAAAATCCCTAGACTCATCAAGCAGACTTTTCACAATCCTCACAGTTGGATTCTCACAACCCCTCAATCCCAGCATTCTGCGTTCTTGATTCCCATTTTTTTGGCGCTGAATTTTGGCTCAATCCCCTGTTTTTTCTGCTGCAAATAATCGCGTAGCACCTTATGCACAATGTTGGACAAGAACAAAATGGCTATGATATTCAATGTCGCCATAAATGCCATCAAGATGTCTGCGATAGTCCAAGCAAGCCTCAAATTCATTTGAGCGCCTACAAAAACCATCAAAACAGCACTGGCCTGAAAAATTCGCATTACCAATTTAGACTTGGTGAGATATTTGATATTTGCCTGCGCATAGTAATAATTGCCAATCAAAGAAGTCAGCGCAAAGAGCACAATCGCAGCGGTGACAAAATACAGACCAATGGAGCCAAAATACTCCTGCATCGCACTTTGCACTAAAGGGATGGCTGTGAGCTCCTGACCCTTACCCACAAAAGAAGTAGAAAACAACACCAAAAATGCCGAGCTAGAGCACACCACCACATCAATAAATACACTTAGTGCCTGCACAAGCCCTTGATTTACAGGGTGGTTGGTGTGCGCAGCAGCAGCAGCATTAGGCGCAGAGCCCATGCCGGCCTCATTAGAAAAGAGTCCGCGCTTAATCCCAATGACAATCGCACTCCCAGCAAATCCGCCAAAAATCGCCTTGAAATCAAAAGCATCAGCCACAATATCACGAATTACTGTTGGAATTTTTTCAAAATTTAGTGCCACAGCAATAAGGGCAAGCAAAATATAGGCGAATGCCATGTAAGGAACGACAAAAGAACTGACCTTACCAATGAAATGACTTTTGCTAAAAAACATCAATGCAGAAAAAAGTGCTAAAACCACGCCAATATAAAGCGGCCATTCACTTTGCGCAAAGCTCACTCCCTGGGCTTTGTAATACACTCCAAATGCCGAAGTCATTGTATAGGACTGCAAGCCATTGAAACCATAGGCATAGGTGAGAATCAAAACAATGGCAAACAAAACCCCCATCCAGTGCATCCCCAATGCCTTTTTCATATAATACGCGGGCCCCCCCTTGAATCCATTGCCATCGCGAGTCTTGTACACTTGGGCCAAAGTGCTCTCTGCAAATGCACTCGCTCCGCCAAAAAATGCAGTCACCCACATCCAAAACACAGCTCCCTGACCTCCCACTGTAATGGCAAAGGCGATCCCTGCGATATTCCCAATCCCTACTCTAGAGGCAGTAGAAATCATCAATGCCTGAAAGGGGCTTATATGCTCATCATTCTTTTGGTCTGCGTGGGTTTTTTTGAATGTCACCCTGATGCTCTCTGCAAACAAGCGAACCTGGACAAACCCCAGACGAAAACTATAAAAAATCCCAGCGATTACCAAAAGCACTGCAAGGTAATAGGTGTAGAGAAAATCATCCAGCTTATCCAAGTAGCTAAGAACCCAAGAAAAATCCATGGAGCCTCCAAAATAACAGACAAAATATCTAGATTATACAAAGCGATATTGCAAAAACCCAGCAGCACATAGGGGAAGAATCGCAATCAAGTTACCAAATGTAATATTAAATCACCATCTTTACTTGTGGGATTTTGGTGAGTTTTTGGAAGATCTCATCGCGTATTTTTTCACTCGCCACCTCCACTATAAGATGCAGAGAAACAAAGCGGCCATTGGCGGAATGATTGGCAATTTCTAGTTGATATTCCCCCTCAATAATCTCAAAAACCGCCATCACAACAGCCTGCTCCTGTGTTGCAATGATTCGATACTCCCATTTGCAGGGGTAGTCTATCCTTGGTCTGTCTTGCGTGCGCCCCATGAAATCACCTCCAAAAAATCTTGTGGAATCCTATGTGCCCTACCCCGCTGTGTGTACACAAGCTTTGCCTCCATGAAAAAAACCTCCTGCCTACAAGTGCTATGGCTTTGCATTTCATAGATTTTGTAGATCCGATGAGCTACGGTGAGGGAGCTTTTTGTAGTTTCTAGCAATTCCAATTCCACCTCTATTTTGTCGCCTAGATGCAGGGCGGCATGATAGCGAGCGTTCAAAGAATGCACAACAAAGCCACCATCTTCACCCTGTGGGCTGAGATTTTTTTCAAAAAACAGCGCACTGCGCGCCCGCTCACAGAATTTCAAATAATTACCATGATAGACAATTCCCCCACTATCAGTATCCTCATAATAAATACGCATCTGCATTCTCAAACTCCTAAAATCGTGATTTTATAACGAATTTTTGAATCTCTGACTATTTTGCCACTTTTCACAAGAGGGAATTTTTGCACGGGCCGTGGTTTTTTCTAGCGTTTCATGGTTTTTCACGAGAGATTTTTCGTAGTTTTTAACAAGAAGTTTTCCCTGTTCTCCCGAGGAATACTGAAGTTTAATGGAAGTTTAAATTTTTTTTTGATACCCTCTAAGCTCTGTTTAAACTCTGTTGAAATATCTTTTTTTGAAAATCTTTTTTCACAATTTTGAGAGTTCTAGAGGTCTAGCACACTAATAAAAATATTTTTTAAGATTCATAAGGATGATAAATGAATGATTTTTCCAAATTAGGATTTATTTTAGCAACACTTGGAAGTGCTATTGGTCTAGGGCATATTTGGCGTTTTCCTTACGTGGCAGGCACAAGTGGTGGTGGAGCATTTGTGTTACTATTTTTGCTCATTGCCTTTGTGATTGGAGTTTCCATGCTGATTGCTGAAATGATTATAGGCAATCGCACAAAAACCAATCTTCAAGATGCATTTGTAAAACTTGATAAGAGTAAAAAAAAGAGATGGAGGTGGGCAGGAATCATTCTCATTGGCGGGCCTACGATTCTTACTTTTTATTGCATAGTACTAGGCTGGGTGCTTTATTATCTCTTTGCTATCAGCCTTGATTTGCCCTCCACCATAGAAGAGTCTAGAGCCACCTTTGAAAATCTCGTTACGGCCAATCTCACCACACAGATTTTGGGATTTGGCGCCGTTGTGGCCATCACTGGCTATTTTGTATCTCGTGGGGTCAAAAGCGGCATCGAGTCACTCAATTTTATTTTGATGCCACTGCTTTTTATTATCTTCATTGGACTTTTATTCTATGCTATGACGATGCCTCATTTCCCACAGGGCTGGCATTATATGTTTGACTTTGATTTTAGCAAGATTAATAGCACCGTCTTAGTCAATTCCCTAGGCCAGGTGTTTTTTTCACTATCCATCGGTGCAGGCACGATCATCACCTATGCTGCTGCCACAGAAGAAAAACAAAATCTCTTTGCTAGTGCCATGTGGGTAGTAATTCCAGGCATTATGATTTCCCTCATCGCAGGAATTACGATCTTTACTTTTGTATTTGAATATGGCGCACAGCCAGATGGTGGTCCAGGACTAGTATTTGTTACACTACCCTTGGTTTTTTACAAAATGGGGATTGTGGGGCATGTAATCTGTGCGCTCTTTATGATAGGACTTGCATTTGCAGGGATCTCTAGCACTGTTTCCCTACTAGAACCCGCGGTCAAATGGATGGAAGATAAAACACGTTTGAATCGTTTTCAATCCTCTTGGCTTCTGTCATTTTTGATTTTCGTTGTAGGGGTGGTACTCATCTTCTCACTCAATAAAGACTACAGTAGCATGCTTAGCATTAAGGGCAAAAGCCTCTTTGATGCGATGGATTGGCTGAGTGCAAATATTATTATGACGCTTGGCGGACTGGCCTCTTGTATATTTGTGGGCTGGGGGATCAAAAAAGAGCGCTTGAGGGAGTTCACAAGCCATTATTTAAATCCCGCGATTTTTGTCTTTTGGCTATTTTGCCTGCGCTACCTAGCCCCCATTACTGTGCTTACGATTCTTGTTTATAATCTTTTGCACTAAGAATTGCACGGCAAAAAGCTGTGCAAACCTATTACAGACAGGACCCTCAAAATCTAAAGGAGAACTACATTGAAGCGTGCATAAAAAACAAAGATGAAGAGATTTTAGAAATTCAAAAATCTCTGAAAACTACAGGGGGCAAAAGCAATACATGGAGCCCAGAAACCCCCTATCAAAAAACTAAACCACAGAAATCCAGAAAAATCCAAAATTTCAAAAATCTTGGCCATAAAAGCGCAGGCAAAAGTGCTTAGCGCTCAAAGAGAATCTCGTATTTATCTACCAAAAACGCAGGATTGTAACTCATCTTTGCCTTCCTAAGCCCCTCAATCCCTAAATCCTCTTCACGATTGGCATAAGAGAGTTCACAAAAGGCATTTGCTAGGAATTGCTGATTGATGATTTGATAAGCGCCTGTGTAGTCAGGATTGGCCTTCTCGATGTGGATGACTGCAGCCCTCTGAGAAATACGCTCCCCAAAGCTAAAGGCAATAATCTCTCCATCCACGCGAACAAGCCCACCCTCAATGCCAAGCCCCTCCCAATGACTCAATGCATCACAAATCCCTCGATGCTCATTTTGCAAGCCAATACTAGGATCCTCCTCATCCTCAAACCACTTCTGCGCAGCTTCAAGTACTTCTGGCGCATTTTGCGCAGTGATTGGCTCATAAACAAAGCCTGGATAAGTCTGCAAAAACCGATTGAGGTGATTTTTCTTTTTGTGGTATTTTCTCCCAGTAAGAGCAATAAGCTCAGGAATGTGATAGACATAATCACTGCGATCGCGATTGAGGGTGGAGCGAAATTGACCAGAAAAATGCTCCTCAAAAAACTCCAGGGCATGCTTTTCTAAAGAGTGAAATTCTAAAATCTGATTCTGATGAGATGAGTGATGGCGCAGTGCCTCTATAGAAGAGAGTTTGTCTCCCGCACCAATGGGAAAGAAATAATAAGGATTTTCCCCGGGATAGGTCGTTTGTATCACCAGGCAATCAGACACGATTGCATAGGCGATTTTTCTAGCCTTGCGCCAGAGATAGAGATTTGCAAAGCTAATATCTGAAATCATAAAATCTTCTTGCCCCAAATAGCCTAAAATCTCCTGGCGATCCCCTAATTCTACTTCCTTAAATTCCATCACATCTCCTTTGTATTCACATAGCTTCCCAGCCATTTCAATTCCTTGAAACGCTTTGCAAAGAGTGCTGCCACGTTCTCATCTTCTTTATGCCCCTCAAAATCGATATAAAATCCAAAATCAAAGTCTTCTCCCGTCTTGATTGGACGGGAATCAATTTTGGAGAGATTGATGCCATGGTCACGAAAATCCTGCAAAAGCCCAAGCAAAGCCCCTGGCTCATGGAAATTCTCCAATGTCGCAAAGACGCTGGTTTTGTCCTTTCCACTAGGGGAATTATAAAAATCACTAATAACAATAAAGCGCGTTTTGTTGCGGCTGGAATTTTGGATATTTTCAAATAAAATGGGGAGATTATAGAGTTTTGCAGCAATTTTTGAGCAAATCGCGCTAGAATTCTTTTCTTTTTGCGCGAGTTGTGCAGCCCTTGCGGTGGAATCCACAGGCACACATTCCATGTCTATAAAATTATGAGATTTGAGAAATTCATCGCATTGCCCAAAAGCGATGTCCTTAGAATAAATCCGGCGGATTTGACCCAAATCTTCGCACTGACTGGCAAAGGAATGATGAATGGGCAGGATGATTTCTGCAACGATCTTTAGGGGACTTTGGGCGAGCAGATCAATGCTATCGCCCACCATGCCATTGGCATTATTTTCAAGGGGGATCACGCCATATTTTGCATGCCCAAGCTCTAGGGCGCTAAATACTGCATAAATGCTGCTCATGCTCAAATATCTGCTCATCGCACCAAATCTCTCTTCAGCAGCCTGATGAGTATAACTCCCCACAGGCCCCAAAAAAGCAACCTTTTCTGGTAATTCCAGATTCCTAGAGATCGCAAAAATCTCTTGGAAAATTGCATCAATTGCCTGAGAATTGAGATGTCTTGTTGGGATCTTGTGCAAACACTCCAAAATCGCCCTTTCTCTCTCGGGGCGATAGATGTTTGCTCCCTGCTTGATTTTTTCTTTGCCAATCTCTAACACAGCCTCCATGCGCGCATCTAGCAATTCTAAAATCCTGGCATCTAGCCTATCGATTTCCTGGCGACATTTCTCAATCTTATCCATCTATTTGCCTGCTCACTTTTGCCTATGGTTCAAAAATTCCAATTCATCACGAATCAGGAATTCTAAGCTCTCTCTCCTGCGCAATAAAAACACCCCTTCTTTTTGCACGCCCACCTCAGCACAACGCCCCCGAGTATTGTAATTGCTGCTCATGCTAAAACCATAGGCTCCTGCATTTTCAAAAATCACAAAATCTCCTGCGTGCATGGGTGGCAATTCTATATTTTTTGCCAAAAAATCCGCACTCTCACAAATAGGCCCTACGACATCTGCCAAGCTCAATTCCCCCTCTTCTTTTCTCTGCTTTATGACACTCACTCCATGATGAGCATCATAAAGACTAGGGCGCAAGAGATCATTCATGGCTCCATCCACAATGACAAAGCGCTTTTTTGGTGTATGCTTTTCATAAAGCACCTGTGTCACCAAATATCCACTATTCCCCACGATGGAACGCCCTGGCTCACAGATAATAGTCACATCTAGGCCGCTAAGTTTTGACAAAATGCTCTGGGCGTAGTCATGGATGTCAAACACCCCCTCATCCTTGTAACAAATCCCCACTCCTCCTCCAACATCAAAAAATTTCAAATCAATACCAATGGCCACCAATCCTCTTGCAAAATCCGCAATTTTTTGAGTGGATTGAGCGATGGGATCTAGTTGTGTGAGCTGACTGCCAATGTGAAAATGCACCCCTATGGGCTGCAAGAAATCTGATTTATGCGCATAGAGATACATCCTCCTTGCCTCTTCCATCTCTACGCCAAATTTATTTTCACTCAGTCCCGTAGAAATATAGGGATGGGTTTTTGGATCGATGTTGGGATTTACGCGAACGGAGATGCGAGCAATAGATCCAAGCTCTTTTGCCACAGCCTCGACACGCAAAAGCTCTGCATAAGATTCGACATTGATGAACAAAATCCCAATTTTTAGCGCCTCTTTTATCTCACTGTCTTTTTTCCCCACCCCGCTGAAAATAATGCGATAGGGCTTAATTCCTGCTAAAATCGCGCGTTTGACTTCACCAATGGATACACAATCCGCCCCGCCATCAAGTTCTGCAATAATCTTAATCACACTCAAATTTGAATTTGCCTTGAGTGCGTAGCAAATCAAGCTCTTGCGCCCACTAAAAGCATCCTTGTACGCCAAAAAATTTGCTTTGATTTTCTCCATGTCATACACATAAAGCGGCGTTCCATAATCCTCTGCCAATTGTTGAAAATCAAACATTGCACTTCCCAAATAATTCTTAAATTTTGGCTATAATTCTAGCCAAAAACTTTGAGATAAAAGTGAACTTAAATCATGAATTCCTATCCTGTCTTACTTGCTATGATTGTGTCAAATTGCCTTTGCTTGCTTAACTCATTGTCCGTTTACAAAAAGGTCACACAAACAAAGCCAGAGGCTAGAGTTCATGGGGGCAAAACGCGGTCAAAAACTCAAGGATTTCTCCCCCAGATTTCCCCAAACAATCCAATCTCAAACATACAAAGGGCATGGCAATGGCGCTAACCTCTTCCCAAGAAATGACACTAACTAAAATCAGTGAACCCATTATGGCATCTGTAATTATCTTGAATGACGACTATACTCCTATGGATTTTGTAATCAACATCTTGATGAGTGTTTTTGAAAAAAATCAAGATCAAGCCACGCAAATCATGCTAGAAGTCCATCACAAAGGAAGCGGGGTCTGTGGGATCTATCCCTATGATATTGCGGAATTAAAATTGCAAATTGCACGAGAAAAAACCAAAACCGCACAGCTTCCCCTGCAGCTAGAACTCCAAATATTATAGGTTAGGATTATGGAAAGTCTTTTGAGTCCAGAGCTCACTAAAATCATCAATCACTCCGTGCAGTTAAGTAAAAAAATGCAGCATAATGTGCTCACCATTGAGCATATTTTTTTGGCTCTGTTAGAAGATCCCCAGGGAGAAAATCTACTCAAGAATTGCGGCCTAGATACAGAAAATGCCAAAAAAATCCTTTCCCAATATCTCATAAAGCACATTCCTATCACTCCGCATTCTAGCAATAGCATTCCTCATCAAACCCCTGCCCTAGAGCGCGTATTTCTCAATATGGTAAATCATGCCAATTCCTCCAATCAATCCCAGATTAATATCGAGGATTTTTTGATCTTTACCTTGGCTGAAGAGCAGAGCTATAGCGCGCTATTGCTCAAAAGCTATGAAATAGAAAAAACCCAGATCCTAGAGGCTGCAAATTTCACAAAAGAAGAAGATCAACTCGAGCAATATGCCAAAAATCTCAACCACCTTGCCAAAAAAGGCAAGATTGACCCCATTATTGGAAGAGAAAAAGAAATTTTGCGTGCGAGCGAGGTTTTGTGCAAACGCAAGAAAAATAATGTAGTCCTAATCGGGGAGCCAGGAGTGGGGAAAACTGCGATTGCTGAGGGGATTGCACTAAGCATCACACAAAAAACCTGTGCGCCTAGTTTGAGAAAGTTTGAAATTTTTGAGCTAGATCTTGTGGGAATGGTGGCAGGCACTAAATACCGAGGAGATTTTGAAAAGCGCTTAAAGGGTGTGTTAAAAACGATACAAAAAAGAAAAAACGTTGTCCTATTCATCGATGAGATTCACATGCTAGTGGGGGCAGGCAGCACTGGGACAAGCAACATGGATGCAGCAAATATCCTAAAGCCCCTCCTCTCTAGCGGAAATCTTCGATGCATCGGAGCAACAACCTTTCAAGAATATAAAAATTCCTTTTCTAGAGACAAGGCCCTAAATCGCAGATTCATCCCCATTGAGGTGCTAGAGCCAAGCCCAGAGACTTGCTATGAGATCTTAGAAAAAGTAGCTCCTTTGTATGAGAAACATCATAATGTCACTTACAGCAAGGATGCGCTAAAAGCCTGTGTGGATCTCTCCAATCTCTATATCACAGAGCGCTTTTTGCCAGATAAGGCCATCGATCTCCTTGATGAAGCGGGCGTAAATCTCCAAAACAAAAAACACAAAACCATCACAAAAATCCAGATCCAGCAGTCTTTAGCGCGCTTTGTCAACATCCCTCAAAACATCCTAAAATCCGATGAAAAAACCCTCTTAAAAAGATTAGAAAAAACCCTGCAGAGTAAGATTTTCTCCCAAGAAGAAGCGATTCAAAAAATCACCTCTGTCATCAAAATCAACAAAGCAGGGCTTAGCGATCCCAAAAAGCCCATCGGAAGTTTTTTGTTTGTGGGTGCCAGTGGAGTAGGGAAAACCGCACTTAGCATTGAACTAGCAAATGCACTAGGGATTGCCTTTCATCGCATTGATATGAGCGAGTACATGGAAGCTCACAGCATTTCTAAACTTATTGGCGCACCCAGTGGTTATGTGGGGTTTGAACAAGGTGGGATCTTGGTAGATATGATCCGAAAATCTCCGCATTGTGTGCTCTTGCTAGATGAGATTGAAAAGGCCCATCCTGATATCTTCCACCTGCTCTTACAAGTCATGGATGATGCAAGACTGAGTGATAATCAAGGAAATAAAGCAGATTTTAAAAATGTCATTTTAATCATGACCTCCAATGCAGGTACAAATGAAAATCAAAATATGGGCTTTAATGCCACAATCAAAGATAAGCAACAAACAGCAATTAAAAATCTTTTCACCCCAGAATTTCGTGGGAGATTGGATGCCATCGTGCATTTCAACTCCCTTACCATCAAGGACTATCAAAACATCACCAAAAAATATATTACAGAACTCAATGCCACGCTAAAAGATCGCGCACTCAGCCTATCTCTAGAACCCAGCGCACTTGTTTATATCGCAAATCTCGCACTCGATCCCATGCTAGGCGCAAGAGAAATCAAAAAATTCATCAACAACAACATCAAACCACAACTCAGTGAAATTTTGTTATTTGAAAAACTGAAAAAAAACACATCGATTAAAATCTGCCTAGAGCAAGATGCAATCCTGCTCAAAAAAGAAGAACCCCATGATGAAAAAAACGAGGCTCCATGCTAAGAATTGTGATTTTATGTGGTGGAAGTGGGACAAGACTCTGGCCCCTATCTCGAGAAAATTTTCCCAAACAATTCCATAAGCTTTTTGGTGAATCCTCTCTTTTCCAAAAAACCCTCTTGCGCAATCTTCCCCTAAAAAATCTCTACACAGATGCAAAAATCGAAGTGGTCAGCAATGAGCAGTATTATTTTTTATTACAAAATCAAAGCGCAGAAATTGGGGTGGAGATTTCTTCTTTTATTTGTGAGAGTGTTAGCAAAAATACTGCCGCTGCCATTGCATTTAGTGCCTTTCATGCCAAGCCTAGTGATATTTTATTAGTTTTGCCAAGCGATCACCTAATCCTTGATTCTAAAAGCTATTTAGAACATATCCACAAGGCCATAGAAATCGCGCAAAATGGCTATTTACTCACTTTTGGCATCACCCCTAAAGAGCCTCATACAGGCTATGGCTACATACAATCCCATCAAGGCATCGTCAAGAAATTTATCGAAAAACCTGATCTTAAGCATGCCAAAGAATATTATAAAGCTGGGGATTTTTATTGGAATAGTGGGATGTTTTGCTTCCAGGCAAAGGTATTTTTACAAGAGCTAGAGTGCTATGCCAAAAACATTTATGATCACGCAAAAGAGGCTTATTTGCATGCACGCAAAGATTCTCCTGGGATTTTGGTTCTACCAAAGGAGCAAAGCCAAAAAATTCCAAGCAACAGTATTGATTATGCGGTTTTAGAAAAAAGCTCTAGGGTGTATTGTCTTGCTTCTGATTTTTCTTGGAATGATGTAGGGAGCTTTGATTCCCTGCAGTCTTGTGTGGAAAATACTCCCATTGTCACAGAATCTAGCAGCAACAACTTCGTGCTAGCCAACAAACTCGTTGCCATGATTGATGTAGAAGACCTCATTGTCATAGACACACAAGACTCCATGCTGATTGCCAAAAAAGGATCCAGCCAAAAAGTAAAAAACATCCTTCCCAAAATCAAACAAGTCGCCCCAGAACTCACACAAAACCATCAATTCACCTACCGCCCATGGGGAAGTTATCAGGTCTTATTAGAAACCCCTACCTACAAAATCAAACAAATCGTTGTAAAACCACAATCCCGCCTAAGCTTGCAGAAACATTTTCATCGCAATGAGCATTGGATTATTGTCAGTGGCACCGCACAAATTACATTAGAATCTGATACTTTTGCACTTCATCCCAATGAGTCCACCTACATCCCCATGGGGAAAACCCATCGCCTAGCAAATCTAGGTAAAATCGATCTTGTTGTGATTGAAGTGCAAATCGGGGAATATTTGGGCGAGGATGATATTGTGCGCATTGAGGATGATTTTTCTCGCAAATAATGCTTTTAAAAACTTGTCTTAGGCTCTAACGCACTTTTTTTGCTGCAAATCTTACTCCATGCATTTGTGTGCCATTTTTTAAAACAAACCCTCTGAGCGCCGCTGCAAGGGATAAATCCTATCTATGCTATAATTTTCCGCACAAAAATCAAGGAAAAAACATGAAGAGAGCTCTTATTACAGGCATCACGGGGCAAGATGGCGCATACCTTGCAGAATTCCTGCTAAAAAACAATTATGAAGTCCATGGCATCAAACGTCGTAGTTCGTTATTCAACACAGATAGAATCGATCATCTTTATCAAGATCCTCATGTGCAAAACCGAAATTTCTTTCTCCATTATGGAGACATGACAGATTCCATGAATCTCACTCGCATCATCCAAGAAGTGCAGCCTGATGAAATCTATAATTTGGCCGCGATGAGTCATGTGGGAGTGTCTTTTGAAACCCCAGAGTATACCGCAAACGCTGATGGCATAGGAACACTCAGGATCCTAGAAGCTGTGCGCCTACTCAATCTTGCTCAAAAAACCAAAATCTATCAAGCCTCTACAAGCGAACTCTATGGACTTGTGCAAGAGATTCCTCAAAATGAAAAAACTCCTTTTTATCCTCGCTCTCCCTATGCTTGTGCCAAGCTTTATGCTTATTGGATTACTGTGAATTATCGCGAGGCTTATGAAATTTTTGCCTGCAATGGAATTTTATTCAATCATGAAAGCCCTATCCGCGGAGAGACATTTGTGACTCGAAAAATCACGCGCGCAGCAGCAAAGATCGCTCTAGGACTCCAAGACAAGCTCTATTTAGGCAATCTTTCTAGCAAGCGAGATTGGGGGCATGCAAAAGATTATGTACGAATGATGCATATGATCTTGCAAGCTCCAAAAGCACAAGACTATGTAATTGCTACAGGAATTACTACAGAGGTGAGGGAATTTGTAAAAATGGCATTTCAAGAGCTTGGCATCCAATGTGAATTTGTAGGCGAGGGAATTGAAGAAAAAGGCATAGTAAAGGCTTGTTTGGGGGATTATCAATTGCCCAAGGGCAAGCAAATCATAGCCATAGATCCGCGTTATTTCCGTCCTACAGAAGTAGATTTGCTCATTGGCGATGCAAGCAAGGCTAGAGAAGAGCTCGGCTGGATCCCTGAATATAATCTCAATATGCTCATCAAAGAAATGGTACAAAGTGATCTTTTATTGATGCAAAAAGAAAAGCTTTTGAAAGATTCTGGTTATCCCGTTATGTCATATTTTGAATAAAGTGCTTGTTTTTTAGATGAAGTTCTTATTTTTTAAGAGCGCTGCCACTTCTCCCTCTCCCCTTATTCATACAATGCGTGCAGCCACCTCGCGAGTCGCTTTCACACCTCACCCATGGGGAGAAGTGGGGCTATAACTTAGATATTTCACTTGGCTTTTTATTTGGATAACTCCCCCCTCCCTATGCTTTGGGAGTTAGAGCACGGACCTTTCAATCACGCCTTGGCAAATCCAGGAATTTCACAGCAAGAATTTTTTATAAGAGATGAAATTACTTTTATAAAATGGGTAAGCTAATTTTTGACAAAAACAACAAGCCAGCAAAGCATGTTTATCTACCTAGAGGCACGGGGGGAGATTCCCTGCACCCAAGTGCAAAAACAAACTTAACTAATATTGTTTGATTTTTTAAGTATTCTTTCTGAACAACTGCTTACAACAACCAAAGCGCATGCCATAATTGCAACATCTTTGATTACCAATCGGCCTGCTCCAGACAAATAGGGGAAGCCATGATTCATTCCGCAAAGATTAGCCACCCATACCTCTGGTGTTGTTATCAAAAAAGATAAAGTAATACAAGTCATCAAAAATACAAGTATCCCCCCTATTACACCCAAAATAGGATAGATGAGTCCAAATAACACCATTGTTCCATAAAGAATAATCAATATGCCAAGCCCATAGGATACAAGATATGTCCTATTTTTATCATTCCATTGATGCTTTTGCTCATCATATGTACCTTCAGGAATCTTATTGGACTTATAATTACCCGGATCTTTGTAAAAGAAACTAGACAAAGGCGAGTTTGCAACAAAGGGAACAATTCCTTCTGCTTCATAATTAAAAAACTTTAATCCACCAATCCAGATGAAAATAAGAAAAATAGCAAGATGAGAAATAACTACAGCAACATGCTTAAGTTGTGATAAGCCCCTTAAAGCAGTGATATACATGATAAAAAATCCTTTTTGATAAATATTTGGAGTTGGTAATATTAAGCCAATTAAAGCAATGAATAGTAAATACTCTTTGGCACCGCAGCTAGCAATAGATCGCTATGCCAAAAACATTTATGATCACGCAAAGGAGGCTTATTTGCATGCACGCAAGGATTCTCCTGAGAGTTTGGTTCTGCCAAGGGAGCAAGGCCAAAAAATTCCATCAATGAAAATTTCAATGCCTAATACGCATAAGCCAATAAGCTTAGTCAAAATAAGGACACAAAATAGAACAATTTGCAAGCTTAGTAGTTGAGCTCTTAATTGCCATCATGCTTGCAAGAAGCGGGATGGGCAGAATGCATCTACAAATCTACAACTAGGAGTAACAAAACCTTGTGCAAGGGCAACTAAGTGCAAGGGCAACCAAACCCCTCCAGAAACTCACTACTCTGTGCGCAAAAAGCTCCCTAAATATCAAGAGCTTGTCAGATTACAGCATAGTAATAAGTTTATGCAAAGTGGCCAAAATACTTAGAGCATAAATCAAAAGCAGCAAAATCTTATGCACCCTCTCGCTTGCTAGGGCGATGAGCTTAATCCCAATACCCACACCCAAAAATGCACCAACACCCGTAATGAGTCCTGCTTGGATGGCAGTGTTATCAAGCACGCCCCCATGATAAAGCGAGACCACACCAGACAAAGAAGCAAACACCACAAAAAACAAGCCCAGCGGAACGATTTTCTTGGAATCATATTTCAGAAAAAAGCCCAGAAATGGCACCATCAAAATCCCTCCGCCCATGCCAAGGGGGATGGAAAAAATCCCTGTAATTAGCCCTGCGAAGAATAAAATCGCATGCGTCCTATCGATGGAAGAGGAAATAAACCCGTGGCAAGGCTTGGGGCCTTCTTCTTTGTGCATGGAAAAATGCGCCTCCTCAAAATGCTGCTTTTTGGAGTTACTAAAGGCATATTTAAAAAAGCTATAGCACACCACGATGACAAACACGCTCATCAAGATTTTATCATCAATGAATTTAAGCAAAAAGCTCCCTAAAAATGCACCCATTAGCCCACCAAATGCCGCGAAAAAACCCTCTTTGAGACTCAAGAGGCCCTTGGAATAATTGATGATGGATCCTACTAGAGAGGAAAAAAGCATCTGAATGAGAGAAATCCCCACCGCATGGCTATAGCTAAAATGTGCAAAAATCGCGCTGGGGACTACGATCTCCCCACCCCCTATGCCAAAAAACCCCGCTGTGATACCGGTAAAAAGCCCCACGAGAGACAAAAAAATCGCATTGGATTCCTCAACTAACATAAAAACTCCTCTAAATTCGCACATACTAACCTGTTGGAGTGAATGCTTGACCAATTTTTGCGCAAAGCTCCATGCAAAAAAATAAGGCTCTCATTCTGCCATTTCCCAGTAGCTAGCTTTTGGCAAAATAAGAAAATTTTCTGTATCATAAAAATTTACAAAAAGGAACGGGATGAGAATCAAATTTAATGGCCAGCCCCTAAGCACCACATGTCAAAATAGCGCAGAGTTTTTCCATCAACACTCCAAAGATCCCAGCGATGTGTGGATTATCAATGGTTTTGCTACAAAGCAATCCCAACAACTCCACGAAAACGATGAGCTTTTTTGCATTCCCAAGGGAAAAATTCCTCAAAAAGAAGCGCTAGATGCGATGATGCGCGCACGCCACACCCCACACTTGCATGACAAGCTCAAACGTGCCAGTGTGGCTATTTGTGGACTCGGAGGGCTGGGATCGCATATTGCCATCATGCTTGCAAGAAGCGGGGTAGGGAAGGTGCATCTCATTGATTTTGACATCATTGAACCTAGCAACCTCAATCGCCAATCTTACATGATAGAGGATCTTGGGAAGCTTAAAACCAAGGCGTTGCAAGAACAGATCAAAAAAATCAATCCCTTCATCTCCACACAAATCCACACCCTACGCATCACAGAGGACAATATCCCAGAATTATTCCCAGGGGATGATATTGTTTGTGAGGCATTTGATAGCATAGAAGCCAAGGCGATGCTAATGCAAAATTTTCACCGTCACTTTCCCCAAAAGATTTTAATTTGTGGAAGCGGACTAGCTGGCTATGGGGAATCTAATAGCATCAAAACACACAAAATCACCAAAAATCTCTATGTTTGTGGCGATCTCACAAGCGAGGCACAAATAGGCAGAGGACTCATGTCCCCACGTGTAAACATCTGTGCGGGGCATCAAGCCAATCTTGTCTTAGAGCTTTTGGCAAAATAAAAAAGCAGGATTTTTCAAAACCCCAATCACCTAATTAACAAACCCCTGATTCTCTTCATCAAACTCCATGATGTATTGCAATACTCCCACCTTTTGTCCCGCCTGCAAATACTCTGTTGTGTGATCGATAAGGACAAGGCTATTACAAGCCCCAAAAGTGCTGATTGCATTAGGACTGTATTTGCCTTGTTGATAAGGAGTAAAAACCCCCTCTCTTAGATCTCCTAAAATCATATGCGCTCGCTTTCCCTTGAGATACAAATCCTCTTTTAGCGTTGCAATAATGGGCTTAGGGTAATAAGTCCGTGCTCCACTGAGATAAAAAATCGTTGGCACCAAGAGTGCGAGTAAATTTAAGATTCCACTTAATGGATTGCCAGGCAGGCAAAAAATATAGCAGTTCTTTAGCCTTGCAACCATCAATGGTTTTCCAGGCTTAATATTAAGTTTGTGATAAAAAATTTCTGCGTGATTTTTTTGCAAGATTTTTTCAAAAAAATCCGCATCCCCCACGCTTGCGCCACCGCTTGTAATTAAAATATCATGCCCTTCTACCGCGGATAATAGCCTTGATTCTAATCTCAAAAAATCATCGGGTAAAATCCCAAGATATTGGGCTTGTAAATCATAATTTTCCAGCAATGCGCAGATGCTAGGAGCATTGATATTATAAATTTGATGCCCTCTTGCATTTTCCCCGACCTCCAAGATCTCATTCCCACTAGAAAAAACACCAATCCTGCAGCATTCTCTTACTTCGAGCTCTGCATACCCCTGCGAAGCAAGCAAACCGATTTTGCCAAAATCCAGGCGTTCGCCTCTTTTTGCAATCAAAGCACCCGCTTGCTTCTCTTCCCCTTTTTTGCGAATGTTGCTGTTTTTAGCCAAGGGCCTAGGCACAGTCAATTTCTCCCCCTCCAAAACCGCCTGCTCAATTGGCACAACCACATCTGCACCTTGGGGAATCATCGCCCCAGTCATCACAGCAATAGCTTCTTTGGGTTCTAAAATCCTATCTGAAGCATCATCGCCTGCAAAAATTCTTCGCCTGCAAAAAAGAGTTTCTCCTTGTTCTGTGCTTTTTAATGCATAACCATCCATCGCGGAATTATCAAATAAAGGCAGGGGGCGGGTGATAAAATAATCGCGTGCGAGCAAACGACCTTGGGCCTTATAAATAGCACATATTTTAGATTTGAGTGCAAGCCTGGGCAGAGAAAAGTTGATTTTTATTGCATCTTGAAGTTCTAGCATCTTATACTCCTAAAAGATTTTTTGCAGCATCATAAAGCCATTTTTAAGATGCGTGGAAAAAACATTCATGATGGATGGAATAATCACGATGATGGCAATAAATGCCAGCGCGATCTTTACAGGAAAGCCAATGGCAAGGAGATTGAATTGAGGATGAGTCTTCATAATCATTCCAAACACAATATCACTGAGCAAAATGAGTCCCAAAATGGGAAAGGCCATCGCAAAACCTACACTAAAAAGCAAAGAAAAATCATAGATAATGGTCTCTAAAATATTTTGCTTGGTGACAAAATGCCCCAAAGGGATCTGCTCCAAACTCTGAGCCACAAAAGAAAAAATCACATGATGAAAATCACTCTGCAAGGCAATAAGCATGGCTAACATCATCAAAACCTGTCCAACGATGGGTTTTTGCGATCCTGTGGCAGGATCATAGGCACTTGCCATGGTAAGCCCCATCGAAAAACTAATGCTATCTCCAGCAAAAGCAAGGGTGGAAAAAATGATCTGCAAAACAAGTGAGGCTAAAAATCCAAATAATAGCTCTAGGCTTCCTGCTATAAGAAAACTCACCGTATCTAACTGCAGGGGAGTATGGGGCAAAATGGGAAAAAACACTAGGCACATGAAAAATGCCAATGCCCCACGCAGGGAAACAGGAATGAGTCCAGAATCAAAAAAAGGGAAAAATGCGAAAATCCCTCCAAAGCGCAGAAGCAAAAGCAAAAAAGCCTCTGTATTGTTTTGGGTGAGGAGTGAGAGAAATTCCATCAGACAAAATCCCTAAAAATCTTTCCTATGTCTACATCTTGGATGACCTTGCTCCCACATCTCTCTAAAATTTTCTGTGCGCCATCGATGAGATCATGAGAGGAGATCCCATGGGCAATAGAGATTTTTGCCTCTAAAAATGCTCCCAATAAATCACAAACTTTTAAAAATTCTCCAAAAATAGGCTGAAATTCCTCTTTGTTGTAGGAGCTTAGCAATTCTTCCCCGCTTGCATGATTCACAAAACATTCAATTTTATAACGATTGCTAAATTCATTCTGTGTGAAATACTTGATGTCTTCTGCGATATTTTCTGGCACGATGGAGAGGATTTTTTGCTCCACAGCCTTTTGTTCCAGCTCTTTTATCTGATGATCTAGCCCGCGCACACTTTGCTTAATGGGAGAGATAATATCACGAGTTAAAATCTCTGGAAGATCATGAAATAAGCCACAAAGAAAATGATTGATGCGCATTTGCTTGCAAGCACCAATATCATAACTCAAAAGATATCCACTCAGTGCTACAATGAGCGTATGTCCTAGCACACTTGTAGCAGGCACCCTTGGAGTTTGGCTCCAACGCTTCTGGAATCTCAACTGCCCAAACATTGTAATGAGCTCTTGCAGATTTTTAAACAGAGCCACTTTTTGCACACTGCTTAAATGATAAAAACCCTCCACTTCCTTGTCAATAGTGCTTTTGATATTTTGCACATCATACATGTAGGGGTTGAAATGATAGATGATGTCAAACTCCCATTTGGAGGCATAAAAATGCGCAGCTTTGAGAATCTGTGTCTCCAAGACATCTGGGGGATTTTTGAGATAATGCCCCATCATCTCAAAAAAGGGATACTCACAAAGCTCAGACTCTAGCTCCTGGATGACAAAATCACTCAATTCATTGCGGTAATTTTTTTGCAGGTCATAAAAAACAGGAGGCTTAATATCTGTGAGGACCACACGAGAAAAAAATTCAAAACAAAAATACAAGATAAGATTTTCCCAATCAATTTTCACCCCCCTCTCTTGCTCCTCTATACGTGCAAACAAATAGGCAATCACGAACTTATGAGCCTGCTTATCAAGCTCCACAAATTCAATGGGAGTGGCTTGATCATTCCACCTACGGATAGAAGCAGCGACAAAAATCTTGCGCAGCAATGGGGTTTTGAGTCTTGGATCTTTCATCTAGCACTTCTTTGGATTTTTTTGTATTTTGGATTTTTTAGAGGCGGTGTCATCTTCTTTCATCTTGCAAAATCCACAGATCGCGTCTCGCGGATCACATTGACTTTAATCTCGCCAGGATATTGGAGGGTGGATTCAATGTCTCTTGCAATCTCGCGCGCAAGCACCACTGCGCCCTCATCACTCAACAAATCTGCCCTAGCAATCACGCGGACCTCCCGACCCGCACTAATAGCATAAGCCTGCTTGACGCCAAATTTTTGTGCAGCAATCTTTTCAATATCCTGCATGCGGTTTAAGAAGTTTTCTAACACCTCTTTGCGCGCACCAGGACGCCCCGCACTAATAGCATCTGCTGCGCAAACAAGGGCAGATTCTATGCTTGTGGCCTCCTCATCACCATGATGAGAAAGAATGGCATTGATTACCACAGGATGCTCGTTATAACGCTTGCAAACATCAGCGCCTCGAGTTACATGATTGCCACTCTCTTGGGTGAAAACCTTGCCAATATCATGCAAGAGCCCCGCACGGCAAGCCAAATCTTCATCTGCACCGAGCTCTGCAGCCATAAGCCTTGCAAGCTTGGCCACCTCGATGGAATGCCCCAGGGCATTTTGGCCAAAGCTCGCGCGATATTTTAGCTTTCCAATGAGACGCTGGATTTCAGGATGGATATTATTGAGTCCCAAATCAATGACAACTTTTTGCCCCTCTTCTAATACAAGATTTTCCATTTCCTGCGAGACTTTTTTATAGATTTCTTCGATATTGGCAGGCTGGATTCTGCCATCTTGGATTAGCAGCTCCATGGTTCGCACTGCAATAGCACGACGATAAAGATTGAAATTACTCAAAATAACCATCCCAGGAGTATCATCAATAATCACATCCACTCCAGTAATCATTTCAAAAGTCTTGATATTCCGCCCTTCCTTGCCAATGATTTTGCCCTTGATTTCATCATTGGGCAAATGAACCACATTGATGAGTTTTTCTGTGGCAAATTCCCCAGCATAGCGACTAATAGCCTGGGCGATGATATAATTTGCACGCTTTTTTGCCTGCTCCATGGCTTCGCGCTCAGAGCGCTTGATGAAACGAGCCTGCTCAATAATAAGTTCTTTTTGAAGTTGGTCAAGAAGGATATGCTTGGCTTCCTCTTGTGTGAGCTGGGTGTAGGAGCTTAGGGTCTCAAGCATTGCTTTAGAGTATTCCTCACAATCCTTGATGAGTTTTTTGTATTCGACTTCTTGGTGCAAGAGCTTATTTTTGAGGTTAGCAAGTCGATCTTGTTCCTGCTCCAAAAACAATCTATCGCTTCGACTTTTTTGGGAAATCTGGTATTCCTTGTCTTTTAGACGGGAGAGCTTGTCTTCGTATTCTTTGATGATGGAAGAGGATTTTTCTTCAAACTGCTCTCTTAGCTCCATCTCCTGCTCCTTGAGCTTTAGATTTTGCTTCTGTAGCAAGGTGGTAGCCTCAAACTCAATGGCCTTGGCCTTGGCTCTGGCTTGATCGATGATGAAATCTCTATTAGAGTGGTAGAGCCTTTTTACGACAAAAAAAGTGATAATCCCCACAAATAGGCCTACGCCCAAAGAGCTGATAATCAGGTAACTTAACATTCTTTGCCTTTTTGATTTTATAGAAACTGGAAATAAAATAATCACCCTGGATATCAAAATCCTGCGTAATTATATCTTTTGAAAAATAGAATTTTTTGGCGATAAAAATAACTTTTGGCTTCTTTTTGAGGCTTGCAAAAAAGCGATCATACATCCCCTTTCCAAAGCCAACGCGCGCAAAGTTGCCATCCATGCCCAAAATGGGCACGACCATGGCATCAAGTTTGCAAGAAACCCTTCGCGTGTTGCATTCCAAGATTCCATAGGAATTCTTTTGCAAAGGGAGAGAAAATCTTACAACATCAAAGCTAATTTTTGCGATTTTGGGCAGGAAAACCTTAATGCCCCTTTGTTTTTTCAGCGCAAAGAGAGTGGGCCTTAGATCCACCTCGCTTCTCAAGGGATAATACAGCAGGATTTTTTTGGCCCCAAGATTTTTGAGCAAGGAGCAAATCTCTTGATTGATGGCAGTTTTTTGTGCATGATAGCCTAGCCTCTCACGTCGCAATCTTGCCCTGCACTCTGCTCGAAAATGCTTTTTTTTCTCCTGCATGCCTTGCCTTTGGTTTTTTGCCTGTGATGATTTTGCTAATAGCCCAAATATTTATGGTGCTCAAAGCCCCTTGCAAGCTTGCAAAAACTTGATTTTTGAAGCTTTTCATTGTTATAATTTTACAAATATTTGGCAAGAAGTAATTGATGAAAAAATGGCTTATAGCGACCCTGCTTTTTTCTCTATTCACGGGCTGCAATCCACACAAAAAAAATCTTAAAAAATACCAATTCCAGGACCTGGGGCAAAAAACCATCCAAATCCAAAGCGATTTTTTTCATCTCTCCTTGCGCTATGGCGGAGTGCAAAAACCAGAAACGCAGAAAAACTCACAAAAGAGTGCGAAAAACACACTTTTATTTGTGTTTGATTTGGATGATAAAAGCTATCAGGCCTATATTGATGTACTAGAAAATCTCCAAAAAGACTACAAAGATCTGCGTGTCATTGGGGTATTGGACACGCATAAAGATCCTAAAATTCTGCAAAAATTTGCCCAGGATTATAAGATTCATTTCCCCATCCTCAATCCCATGGATGGAAAATCTCTGCGCGCGGATTTTTCAAAAATTCTCGCACAAAATGCAGAGCTAGAGGAGCAAAATTCCCAGGCTATAGACCCAAATCAAAATGCTCTGGCACAAAATTCCACCTCGCAACACTCTCTAGCAACACCAACTCAAAACACCCTCAAAAACACTGCACAAAACACGCAACAACATTCTGAGCAAAAAACACCCTACCCAATCCTGGGGCTACCCTTTCTCGTACTCTATGATAAAAATGGCCAGAAGGTCCAGTATTATGAGGGCAGCGTGGTGCAGGAGATGTTTATGCATGATCTAAATCACTTATAAAAAAGGAAAAAAATGTTTGATTTTTTTAAAAAAACCGCACAAAATATCAGCAATTTTTTGGGAGGTGGAGCCAAACAACAAATAGAAAAAGAGCTCCTAGAAGAGGTTTTGATCGAAGCAGATGTGGATTATGAGGTCATTGAACAGTTACTGCAGCACCTGCCTCAAAATATCACGAGGAATCAGCTAGAAGTGGGGCTAGATCGCTTTTTTCGCGGAGAGAGCTATTATGACAAAGTCTCCCTCAAAGACATCCCCACCAAGCCCCTTGTAGAGCTTATCATCGGAGTAAATGGCGCAGGCAAAACCACCACAATCGCAAAGCTTGCAAAACGCTATAAAGATTCTGGGAAAAAGGTATTGCTTGGTGCAGGGGATACCTTCCGCGCAGCTGCAATCGATCAACTAAAACTTTGGAGTGAAAAAATCAGTGTGGACATCATCAGCACACAATATGGAAGTGACCCCAGCGCACTAGCCTATGACACCATCAACGCAGGAAGTGCCAGAAAAATGGATCACATCATCATTGATACCGCAGGACGTCTGCACAATCAAACCAATCTCAAAAATGAATTGCTAAAAATCACTAGAGTCTGCTCCAAGGCTCTCAATAATGAGCCCTATCGCAAAATCCTGATACTAGATGGAACACAGGGGAGCTCTAGCATCAATCAAGCAAAAATTTTTCATGAAATGCTAAAGGTGGATGGGGTGATTCTCACCAAGCTTGATGGCACAAGCAAGGGCGGGGCGATTTTGAGCATCATTCATGCACTCAAACTCCCCATTATTGCTATTGGTGTGGGAGAGAGGGCTGAGGATCTGCTAGATTTTGACCAAAAAGATTTTATTAACAAATTGCTAGATTCTATTTTTGAGGTCAAATAGTGGCAAAAAAAATCACGCTCTTTGAATGTCAGCATTGTGGCGCTCAAAGCTCAAAATGGCTTGGTAAATGCAGCAATTGCGACTCCTGGGAGAGTTTTGTTGAACTCAAGGCTAGTGAAATTGAAAGCCTCAAAAACCCCTCTTTGCAAGGCAAAAAAAGCAGTGCTACTCCCATCACAGAGGTAGCCTATGAGAGTGTAGAGAAATTCACCTCCACACAAGAGGAGTTTGATATCGTGCTTGGCGGAGGGATCGTCAAAGGTGGGCTTTATCTCATCGGAGGCAGTCCAGGAGTGGGGAAATCCACGCTTTTGCTCAAGGTCTCTGGAGGGCTAGCCCAAATGGGAAAAAATGTGCTTTATGTGAGCGGAGAGGAGAGTGCTGGGCAAATTCGCATGCGCGCAGATCGCCTCTCTTGCGTGCATGAAAATCTTTTTTTGCTCAATGAAATTGAATTAAGCGCGATCAAAACCCAACTTGTGAGCAAAAAATATGAGATTTGCATCATTGATTCCATTCAGACGATTTTTTCCTCCCAGATCCTCTCTGCCCCTGGGTCTGTCTCACAGGTGCGAGAGATTACCTTTGAGCTCATGCGCCTTGCCAAAGAATATGAAATTGCCATTTTCATCATCGGGCATATCACCAAAGAGGGGAATATCGCAGGTCCCAGGGTGCTAGAGCATATGGTAGATTGCGTACTTTATTTTGAAGGCGATCCCAGCAGGGAATTGCGATTACTGCGGGGTTTTAAAAATCGCTTTGGTGCTACCAGTGATGTGGGGATTTTTGAGATGAAAAATGATGGATTAGTCAGCGCCAAAAATGCCTCTAGGCTCTTTTTTTCTGCCAAGAGCAAGGCCGCAGGAAGTGCCATCACCATCCTTCTTGAAGGCTCCAGGGCCCTGGTGCTAGAGATCCAAGCCCTTGTGAGTGAGAGTAGCTTTGCCACCCCCAAGCGCTCTGCTACTGGGTTTGATACCAATCGCTTGAATATGCTTTTGGCATTGCTAGAAAAAAAGCTAGAAATCCCACTCAATCGCTATGATGTCTTCATCAATGTCACTGGAGGCATCAAGATCACTGAGACAAGTGCGGATTTAGCAGTGATTGCAAGCATACTCTCTAGCTTCAAAAATCGCCCCCTCAATCATGATGTAGCATTCATTGGAGAAGTGAGTTTGATTGGCGACATTCGCGAGGTAAGCAATATGGACATGCGTCTCAAAGAAATGGAGAATTACGGATTCAAAAATGCAATTCTTGCCAAAAGACCCAAGACAAAAACAGCCATTAAATGCTTTGAAGTCGCAGAGGTGACCAAGATCTTGGATTGGATGTAAATACCTCTTAAGAATCGCAGGCTTTTGGGTAGAATATCAAAATCATCTCAAGGAGTCAGAATGAAAAACATACTTTTTGGAGTGCATGATACCGAGGAATGCAGACAGGCCATCAACACCATAGCAAGGCTCTTTGGAGATCAAAAAGAAAGTCTAGAAATCACGCTTTTGCATGTGATTCCTGAGACCATCATCCACACAGAAAGCGGCATTATTGATTATGAAATGATCGAGGAAAAAGAACAAGAAGAAGGCCAAAAAATCTTGCAAGAATTCGCGCATGCTTTTTATGAATTGGGCTTTTCCTGCAAAAAAATCCTAAAAAATGGAGATCCTATCGACAAGGTATTAGAGGCAGCACGCGATTATGAATTACTCATCATTGGGGCTAGCGAATCTTCCTTTCTGCATCGCATTTTCAACTCCCATCAAGACAGCTTTGTCAACGCATCTCCCATCTCAGTGCTCGTGGCAAAATGATGCCTTTGCTCATCGCCTTGGCAATCTCACTCCTTTTCCTTGTGGGGCTAGCTTTTTATGCCTATATGCTCAGATCTGCGCTCAATGCAAAGAGCGCACAAAATACCGCTCTAGAAAAAGAAAACACAAATCTACAAAACCAAAACCTAGAATGCAGAGAAAATTTCCACAAACTCAAGGAGCAAGTCAGTATTTTGCAAACACAACTTCAGGCAAAAGAAGAGAAAATTTTAGAGTTACAAAGCTCTTATGAATTGCGCACTCGCGAACAAAAAGAAGATTATCATGCCCAAATCACAGAATTAAGGGCCCAATACCAAAACAATATCACTACGCTCAAAGAGGAACTGCACAAAAATATCCAGGAGCAAAACCAAAGCCTGCTTGCCCAAAATAAAAATCTCATCAACGAGGATTCCAAAAAAATCCTTAGTGAAATCTTTGACCCACTCAAAGAAAGAATCAAATCCTATGAGAAGCGCCTGGGTGAGAATGAAGTAATCCTAGGCCAGCAAATCCGACAGGTCTTTGATTTTTCCAAAAATATCAGCGACAATGCAAACAATCTTGCCAACATCCTCAAGGGAGACAAAAAAATCCGTGGGAATTTTGGAGAAATCCAACTAAAAAATGTCCTTGAAAACAGCGGGCTAGTGAAAGGAGAGCAATACAAGCTCCAAGAATCCCTGAAATGGGAGAATGCACGCTATGTGCCTGATGCAATCATTTATCTAGAGCGAGATAAAAGCGTGATTGTGGATGCAAAATTCTCCCTGCCCAGCAATCTGGATTTTCAAAGACTTGATGATGGGGTGGGTGGTGAACTCTCTCAAAATCTGCGCGCACGCATTGATGAGCTTGCCAAAAAACCCTACAAACAACTCGGGGACTATAGCTTTGTTTTGTTATTCATCCCCTATCAAAATCTCTTGGACCTAGCACTAGACAAAGACCCCTCCCTCTATCAATATGCCTACAATCAAGAGGTCTATCTCACCACGCCCCACACGCTATTCATGGCATTAAAGACCATCAATCTCACCTGGCTTAATATCCGCCGCGATGAAAATATCTCCAAAGCCTTTGAGGAAATTGGGAAATTTTATGACAAATTCTGTGGCATCGTGCAAAATTTTGAAGAAATGAAGCGCCATCTAAACAGCTTGCAAAAATCAGCAGATGGTCTAGATAATAAGCTCATCTCTGGGAGCGGGAATCTCTCCACGCGCTTTGAACAGCTCAAAACCCTGGGCATCAAGACGCAAAAATCCCTAGCACAGCACAATAAAAGTCTGCTGTCATAAAGCCAGAAGCTATGAATTCTCTCTGTCATCTTGCAATCATCATGGATGGAAATGGACGCTGGGCTAAGGAGCGCAAAAAACCCCGCAAAGAAGGCCATAAAGCCGGCACCAATGTCGTGCGTGAGATCACAACCTGGTGTGCAAAAAATGCCATTACCTACCTCACCCTCTATGCATTCTCCACAGAAAACTGGAAACGCCCAAAAACAGAGGTGCGCTATCTCATGAAGCTTCTAGCCCAATATCTAGAAAAAGAAAAGCAAACCTACCTTGACCATGACATTTGCTTCAAGGCCATTGGAAACATCGAGGCATTTGACCTCTCGCTCAAAGAAAAAATCTATGAGCTCCAATCCCTCACACAAAACAACAAAAGCCTCACCCAAATCCTTGCGCTCAATTATGGAAGCAGAGATGAGATTACACGAGCACTCAAAGACCTCCTCCTCTCCCCGCCGCAAAATCTAGAAAATCTCGAAGAAGAATTGAATGCCAGGCTAGATACCCGCGGGATCCCTGATGTGGATTTGCTCATCCGCACAGGGGGAGAGCAGCGCATTAGCAATTTTTTGCTTTGGCAGATTAGCTATGCAGAACTCTTCTTCACGCCCACCTATTGGCCAGAATTTAGCACGCGCGAACTCGAGCAAATCATCGCTTCCTACCGCCAAAAAAATCGACGCTTTGGCGGACTCTAATTACACAATTTTGTTATAATCCCCCATCAAGACAAGGAAAGATCATGCTCCTCACTCAATTGGATGAAAAAATCCAAGAAATGCTCCAAGTGATCCAAAGCCAGCGCACAGAGATCCAAGGTCTGCGGCTCAAAATCTCCACTCTCACCACCCAGAATGAAGAAAAAGACCGCCAGATTTCTCAGCTCTATGAGCAGATCGCCCAAAAAGATTCCCAGCTCCAAAAGCTCGTCGATAAGGTCCAAAGCGTTTTGCAGAATGTATAAAAAAATTCACATACAAGTTGCAGAGAAATGCTTTGAGCTTGAGTTGCAAAATTTTGATGCCCCCACACAAAAAGAACTCATTGATTTTTTTGAAAACAAAACTATTACCATCGATCAAATCCTAAAAGCCTACATCAGCAAAATCCAAGAAAACCAACAAATGAGCCAAAAAATCTCCCAAATCTTAGAAAAAATCCATGCACTATTACCTAACTGCGTCTCTGAAATCTAGTGCTCCCTATCTCACCTACGCATCCCCCACTCCCTGCGAGGCTTTTGACATCATTCATATCCCCTTGCGCAAGCAAACAAGGCTTGGCATCATCATCTGCGAGGTAGAAAAACCAGAATTTCCCTGCAAAACCCTGCAAAAAAGTCCACTACATTTCACACCCATACAAAAAAAACTAGGCAAATTCATCGCGCAGTATTATTGCGCTAGCTATGGGGAGAGCTTTGGCATCCTCACCCCGCTGGATCCCACTACAGATGATTTTAGTGATATAAGAGATTTAAATAGCATAAGCAGAGCTGTGAGCGGGGATTTTGTGCAGGATTGTGGTGGATTTGATGACACAGAGGCTCAACACATGCCAAATCCCCCAGAAACTGCCAGCCAAATTTGCACCAACATGCCTCCCAAAGAAACTCCATGCCTATCCAAAAATAAGTCTGGGCTTGATGGCGCCACATCTGCTAGCACGCTAGAAGATCAGAGCCAGCCTAGGCTCCATGATCTCAATCCCAGACAAAAACTAGCACTGGATTTTTGTCAAAAAGATTGCTTGAGTCTGCTTTTTGGCGATACAGGCAGCGGAAAGACAGAGATTTTTTTTCACCTCATAGATGAAAAGCTAAAAGAGGGAAAAACTACGCTTTTACTCATGCCAGAGATCTCCCTCACTCCACAGATGGAGCGGAGATTGAAGGAGGCATTTGGAGAGATTTTTGTATTGTGGCATAGCAAGCTTGGCACCAAAAAGCGCAGGGAAAATCTAGGAAAAATCCAAAGCCAAAAGGCAAAAATCATTGCTGGTGCGCGCAGTGCGCTGTTTTTACCCCTGGTAAATCTTGGACAAATCATCGTGGATGAAGAGCATGATGATGCCTACAAATCCCAAAATAAACCCCTATACAATGCTAAGGATCTCTGCATCTTCTTGGCTAGCAAGGATTTAAGAATCATCCTCTCCTCTGCCACACCCTGCCCCTCAAGCTATCTCATCGCAAAAAATCGCTCCCGCATCTTTCGCCTCAAGGGCGGACATTTCCAGACAAAAAAAACATTCCTCTTTGACCCTAGCACCCAGATCCCAAGTCCCATGCTTTTAGAAGCGCTACAAAAAAATCTAGAGGCCAAAAAGCAAAGCATGATTTTCATCCCCACGCGCGCCAATTTCAAAACCCTGCTCTGCCAAACATGTGGAGAGAGCATCCTTTGTGAGCAATGCAGTGTGGCTATGAGCGTGCATCACAAAAAACAAGCCCTGCTCTGCCATTATTGTGGTTTTAGTAAGAGCATTCCACAATTTTGCCCTAGTTGTGGCGGGGCGGATTTCCTCTCGCAGAGAATTGGCAGCGCACAGCTAAAACTAGAGCTGCAAAATCATCTACCAAATGCGCGCATTGGCATCTTTGATAGGGATCATGCCAGTACAGATAGACAGATAAAATCCCTGCTCAAGGCCCTCAAAAAAGAAGAGATTGATATTTTGATTGGCACGCAGATGATTGCAAAGGGGCATGATTATCCCAAAGTGAGCCTGGCAGTGATTTTGGAGCTGGATTACATCCTAAAGAGTCCGGATTTTCGCTGCAATGAAAAGGCGCTAAATCTGCTTTATCAAGTCGCAGGAAGAAGTGGGAGGAAGAGTGATGGATGCGTAATTATCCAAACACTCAATGCCAATTTTTTCTCTGAATTTCTCCAGGATTATGAGGATTTTTTATTGCATGAGTTAGATTTACGAAAAAACCTCTACCCCCCTTTCAAAAAACTCGCACTCTTGCATTTCCAAGACAAAGAAGAGGGGAAGGTCTTGCAGAACTTGGGGAAGGTCTTGCAGAACTTGCAGGCTCACAGCACACAAGATTTCCAAATCATTGGCGCAGAAAAAAATCGCATCGAAAAAATCGCAAATGTTTATCGCCATCATATTTTACTGCGCATCCATCACCAAATCCCTACCTTGAGGCTTTTGCAACATCTCCAATCTCAGTATGATTTTTCCATCGATATAGATCCGCTAGATTTTTCCTAAAGCCTTTTTTTTAATTCATTCTCATTGCGCTTTATTGCACGATCGCATAAATCCAAAAGAGGGAATTTTTTTGTTTTTGCTACAATGCTTGGCAAAAAAAGAGGGATGACATGGGAAAGATTATTGCTGGGAATTTTAAAAGCAATTTGACAAAAAGCAAAATTGCAGAGTATTACAAGAAGCTCAATGCCAGCCTAGATGCAAAAGATTCTGTGTATGTCTTTGCACCATTTTTCGGATTAGAAGGAGTGGAGGAGCAGAGGTTTTTTATCGGGGCACAGAATGCCTATCCTGCAAAAAATGGGGCATTTACTGGTGAAATCACCCTAGAAGCCCTGCAAGATCTAAAAATCCATCACCTTCTCATCGGACATAGCGAACGCAGGAACATCCTCCAAGAAAGCCAGGAGTTTTGCGCACAAAAATTTGAATTTTTTAGGGCACAGGGTTTTCATATTTTTTATTGCATCGGAGAAAGCTTAGAGGTGCGCCAAGCAGGTGAGGATGCTATTAGACACTTTCTAAAAAGCCAATTTGAGGGAATTGATGTCAATTATGAAGGGCTCACCATTGCTTATGAGCCCATCTGGGCCATTGGCACAGGCGTAAGCGCTGATGCTAGGCAAATACAGAGCACTCATGAATTTATCAAAAAACTCTGCCCACGCCCCCTGCTCTATGGTGGAAGCGTGCGGGCTGAAAACATCACTCAAATCCTGCAAATCCCAAATGTCGATGGGGTGCTCATTGGCGGAGCTTCGCTGGATGTGGGCATTTTCTTGGAAATGATAAAATCGGCTCGAAATATCAAAGGATGAACATGAAACTCTCCCAAATTCTTTCAAAAATCAATATTTCTGCTACATTGACACATGATTTTGAGCTCATGGGCATCGCCCCACTGCAGGAAGCCAACGAAAAACAATTAAGCTACATCGAACAAAAACAATACCTCAAGGATCTCAATGACTCCAAAGCAGGGGCTGTGCTAATCCGCCAAGAATTCTCAAATCTTGTGCCCACGCATATACAAGCCATCATCACGCCAAACCCCCATCTTGCCTTTGCTCAAATCTCACATTTTTTTGCCAAAGGGGAATTTTTGGATGAGGGTGAGGATGCTTGCATCCATCCCAGCGCGAAAATCATGCCAAATGTTTATCTGGGCAAAAATATTCGCATTGGTGCAAATTCTTTGATTATGCCAGGAGTGGTGATTAGCGATCATGTAATCATTGGTGAGGACTGCAAGATCTATCCCAATGTCGTCATTTATCGTGATACCATCATTGGCAATCGCGTCAATATCCATGCAGGCAGCGTCATTGGGAGCGATGGCTTTGGCTATGCGCATACCACAGATGGCAAGCATGTCAAGATCGAGCATAATGGATGCGTGGTGATCGAGGATGATGTGGAAATTGGAGCAAATAACACCATCGATCGCGCGGTATTTGGAGAGACCAAGATCCAAAAAGGTGCAAAAATCGATAACCTTGTGCAAATTGGACATAATTGCGTCATTGGACCCCACAGCATCCTAGTCTCTCAAGTAGGGCTTGCAGGATCCACCACCACAGGGAGAAATGTCGTAATGGGTGGGCAGGCAGGCACAGGCGGGCATATCCATATCGGGGATTTTGTGCAGGTGGCAGGGCGCGGTGCTGTAGGCAAAAATCTACCCCCTAACACAAAATGGGGTGGGCACCCACTCATGGAGCTAGATGAGTGGATGAAATTTTATGTAAACCTTAGGCGCATGCTCAAAAAGAAAAAGGATTAAATCTCTCCCCTAAAAAGCCATTCCACAACCTAGCAGTAAGCGGCGGCGATCTATCAGCAAAAACCAGCCCACGGTCAAAAATCATCCTCACTAAAAATCCACAAACCAAAACAAGAGCTAAAAATCAAACCAAAGAGGGCTCTCTAGCCTGTGTTACGCAGGCCCTGAGCGATGCCTATGATGGTGCTATGGATCTCCTCTAATAGGCGGGTTTTTTGTTTTTCATAATGGGATTTTTGATAGCGCTTGATGAGTTCAATCTGCAAAAGATTGAGTGCATTTACAGTGGGCTTGCGCATGAGAATGGATTTTCTAATCTCTGGCTGAGAGCAAAGCAGCTCACTTTCATCGCGAATCCATAGAATGTATTCCATGGTTTTGTCATATTCCTCTGCGATCATGCCCCAGATCTTATTCCCCAAGGCCTCATCATCAATAAATGCATTATAAAATCCTGCGATCTCTAAATCCACCTTCAAAAAGGCTTGAGAAATATTGTCAATTGTGGCGCGAAAAAAATCTGATTCTAGATAGGACTGACGCAATGCGTTTTTGTCCTCAATTGCCAAGAGACCGCT
Organism: Helicobacter mustelae; assembly: GCF_900476215.1. Classification (NCBI taxonomy): domain Bacteria; kingdom Pseudomonadati; phylum Campylobacterota; class Epsilonproteobacteria; order Campylobacterales; family Helicobacteraceae; genus Helicobacter; species Helicobacter mustelae. The sequence continues at coordinate 1,451,909 of NZ_LS483446.1, forward strand.
GCCAAGACCATACCATGCTGGAATAATGCTGCGATTTTGCGTCCAGGCAAACACCCAAGGAATGGCGCGCAAATCCTCTACTTTGGCGGTGTCCTTGCGCTTGCTAGGACGTGAGCCCAGATTGAGCTGCTGAATGAATTCAATAGGGGTGGCAGCCTTGAAATAATCCATAAATCCTGCTGTCCCATACACAAGCTCGCGATACTTGAGATAGGATTGTTCTGAAATTTTTTGCATCTGTCCTCTATGAGATCTTGTGATCTCACACATCTTAGCATCCAAGTCATCATGAGCAATGTCATGGGTGCAAAATGCATCAAGACAGGATTTTTTGAGCAATGCGCTCAATGTATTGGCAAAATTAAAATCCGCACTCATGGGGCTTAGATATTTAGAGCCAATAATCTCGCCCTGCTCTGTGACCTTGAGCATCCCATTCACGCTCCTAGGGGGTGCGGCAAGCAGAGCAGATTCTAATGTCCCACCCCCACGGCTCACGCTCCCACCCCTGCCATGGAAGAGCTTGAAGGTTATCTTTAGGCTCTCGCCAAGCTTGATGAGATCATAGATTGCACTATGAAGATTGTAATTGCTTGCAAAAATCCCCCCATCCTTGCTGGAATCTGAATATCCCACCATGATTTCCTGAGTGGATGCGCAATCCTTGAGATAGAGGCTGTAGTGAGGATTTTTGCTAAGGGTGAGGAGAATCTCTTTGGAATGCTTGAGATCTTGGATTGTCTCAAATAATGGAGTAATGGCAATCTGTGCACTCTGCCCTGGGATCCAAAGCCTATTTTGCTTGATAAACCAAAGGATGGTCAATAAATCACTAGCATCTGTAGTCATAGAAAGGATAAAAGAGTGCAGAATCTCTTCTGAGATATGACGCTTCCCCCAGGCAATGGAGACAAAAATCTCAATCACATTTTGCGTATCCCTGCTAAGGCTAGGCAAAATCTCAGAGAGAATGGATTTGGGAGAATCTAGCGCTTGATTTAAAATCTCTATTTTTTTCTCTTCGCTAAGGGATCCAAAATCATTATCACACATCCCAAGCAGACAGAAAATCTCGCTAATTGCCTCCTGAAAGACACTTTTATGCTCGCGAAAATCCAAATGCAACAAAGAAAAATCTGCTAACAAAACAAGATTTCGAAACTCTTTGAGACTGCGCGTGCAATGCTCTGGGGCACTATCTATCAATAAATCAATATCTGCAAGCAATTCCTTGGCACTATGATAGACAAACTCCTCTCTCCAATTGGTATTGATGCCTATGAAGCGATTTTGGAGTTTCTTTTTGATCAAAAAGAGTTTGGTGCGAAAGGGCTCTTTGCTATAGAGTCTAAAGCTATCTAAATGCTCTTTTTCTCTCTGGATGCTTCTCAAAAGCTCCTCAGAAATATTGCAAAAATCCTGAGAGATGGAGAGCTCACGAATGAGCTTCTCTACTTTTTTGATATAAAGATTGATAAGGAGCTTGTGTTGGGTTTTCATAACTTGTGTCATGAGTTCATTGCTTACAAATGGATTCCCATCACGATCCCCACCAATCCAGCTGCCCAGTCGTATGGGGGATTTGCTAAGAGGCTTTGGCAAAAGAGCGCTTAGCATGTTTAGGGTTTTTTGCGCACTATTTAGGATGCTTGTCTCAATGATATAGAGCAAATTATCCAATTCAAACAAGACCTCTAGCTTTTGACTGCGCACCAAATGGGTGCGCCAAAGCAAATGCAAGCGATAATTGATGTCTTCTATGAGTTCTTCATCATGCAACTCAAAAATTTTATGCAAATCGCGATTAATGGCATAATGTGCTTCCAAAAATGTCCGCCTGCGAGATTCTGTAGGATGGGCGGTGAATACAGGATAAAACTCCATTTTGTTAATGATTTCTTGGATGTCCTCTGGATCAAATCCCTGAGCGATAAGCTCCTCATAGGTTTGTGCGATCTTTTGTAGAGGCTTAGCAGTCTTGATGTTATAGCGCTCTTGGATGATATTTAGCAAAATATTATAGAGCGAAAAAGCCTTGATGACCTCAAGGGTTTTATTGTTTTGGATAATTTGGGTGAGCAAGGAGGAGGTGCATTCCTGCTTGTTCAAAGCCAAGATAAAAGCATCAAAAAACTCCGCCGCTAGAGCATCTGTGCTCTGCAACATCTTGCGCATCAATTCCATAATAAATTGTTTTTCTCTCTCAAAGTCACTCATAAGAAATCCTTATTGATTTTCTTCCCATTATATAAAAAACAACAAAGGGGCAGAAAACCATTGCATTTCTTGCAAGGATCCTAGAGATTTCTATGCTTTTTACCCAAGAATCCAGTTGCATTTTTGTGAAAGAATTTTTAAGAGATGTGCAGCAAAACAATAGAAAATAGCACGCAGATTACCCCCAAGATCCCAATTTTGTTGATTTTTTCACCAAAGAAAAAATACCCTCCCAAGATCGTGCCAACAATGCCAATGGCTCCCCAACTTGCATAGGCGATGCTTAGGGGCATAAAATCCATCGCAAAAGAAATGGCCACAAATGCAATCAATACCGCACAAATTGCGCCCACCCCATAAAATTTATTGGCAAAGCCATTAGATTTTTTTAGCAAGAGATTGGCCAATATATCAAGCAGTGCAGCCATGAGCACAAAAAATATGCCCATCATTCCCCCTCATCCCCAAGATGAATCAAAACAATCCCCAAGATTCCAAGCCCAATACCAAGCTTTTGATAAAGACTTAGCACCTCATCAAAGCAAAATGCCCCAATGAGGGAAATGAGAATAATCCCCAATGCCTCCCACATCGCATAAGCCAGGCCAATAGAAATCCTCTTGATGGCCAATCCCATGAAAAAATAAGAAAGCATAATAAAGCCTGCCATAAATCCATATCGCAACAATAAAGAATCCTCAAAAAACCTCAGGCTACCGCTGCCCAAAACCTCCATAACGATTGCCAGAATCAAAAAAATCCAAGATTTTTGCACGGGATTTAGCATTTTTTTCCTTCAGTTTTCAAATTTTAGAAAATGAAAAATTCAAAAAAGTTCTATCCAATTTGTAAGTTGCTATTTTTTGGGATTTGTCACTTTTTTCCTGCTAGCTTTTTGCAAAGAATCTCTTTGCTTGCATGCAACAAAATAAATCACCCCGCTAAATGCAAGCATCACAATGCTTAAAATCTGCCCCATGGAAAACATGCCAAAATACGTCCCCAGCTGCTCATCAGGCTGCCTGAAATACTCACTTACAAATCGCGCGATGCTATAAGCCACGCCGTAAGCCACGATGAGAGAGCCCTGCATAGTGCTTTTTTTGCTCACAAAAAACACCACAAAAAACACCACAACTCCCTCCAAAAATGCCTCGATCAACTGACTGGGATAGCGCAGCTGGCCATTTACCAAGATCCCCAAAAAATCCCATTTGGGATTGGTGATGACCCGCCCAACAAGTTCTTGATTGAGGAAATTCCCCACACGGCCAAAAACATAGGCCAGCGGAACGCTGATGGCAATAACATCTAGAAGCATCAAAAAATGCACTTTTTTAAAATAAGAAAACAAGATACTAGAGAGCAAAAATCCCACCAAAGCCCCATGATAACTCATCCCACGGATCCCCACAAAATTCCCCGCCTCATCCCAGGGATTAAAAATCTGCCAAGGGTGCAGCAAATAATACTCCCAATAAGGATCATAAATGAAGATGTATCCAATGCGCGCACCCAAAATCACGCCAATCTCTGCCCAGATAAAATAGCCCTCCAGAGTCATGGCACTAATAGGAAAGCGCTTTTTGTCCCCTCTAATCCAAAACTTTGCCAAAAGTAGCGCGCAAATCAATGCACTCAAATATGCAAGGCTATACCAATGCACCTCAAAACCAAAGGCCTCAAATGCCACTGGATCCAATCGGGAGTAAATCTCATTCCAAGAATTCATAGCACCTCTTTGAATAGAACTTCAAATTTATCACTCAAATGCAACTCTTCAAAGGATTTGATCAAGCGAAAATCATCAGTGACAATCTTGATATTCCATTGGTCATTTTCTCTAAGCTTTAGTAGAAATCCAAAAAAGTAATTCTCCAGCGGAAAGCAGTGATCAAAAACAAGCACTAGGGGATTTTGCTTATCGCAAGCTTTTAAAATCTCATCAAAGTGCGATTTGAATTCCAAAAATGCCTCATAATCCTTGAACTTCCCTCTGCAAACGATGCAATCCTTGCTCCCCTCAAGTCGATGCGCCCTCATTCCCCACCAAAATCTTGAAATTCTTTGGGCAGGGGGGCATGAAATTCATAATCAAAGATCTTAATCTTGCTGGCATGCAACATAACGCGCCTTGCACTCATGCCACCATAAAGCCTATCGCCTATAATGCTGTGCCCAATATGCTTGAGATGCACGCGAATTTGATGCGTGCGACCTGTTTGTATAACCGCTTTGATGAGGGTTTTTTTGCCAATGATTTTCAAGGGATCGATGTACGTGACAGCACTTAGGCCATCTTGATGGATTCTACTTTTGGCAAAGCCCTTTTTTGTAGTTAGAATGGGTGCAGTAATGGTCTGTGGCTCACTAAGAAAGCCAGAGACTAGGGCGATGTATTCCTTATAGACCTCTTGGTCTTTGAAGGCTTTTTTTGCCCTCTTGTGAAAATCACTCTCCCCTCGCACCAACAAAATTACACCACTTGTCTCCTTATCAAGGCGATGGAGCAAAACCCATCCATCAAACATCTCTGCGAGATCGTAGCTCTCAAGAAATGCTGGCTTTATAAGGGCTAGGAGATTTTCATCTTGAAATAAAATTTCTGGCTTTGGAGGAGGGGCTACATCAAAGAGGGTGTGACTGGGATATTCTGCACGCGCGATGCCTACCTTTTTGCCCGCCACACTCACAAGTCCCTTGTCAATGAGCTCCTTTGCTTTGTTGTGTGAGATTTTTTTCTGCAGACTTAAGATTTTATAGGCTTTTTGTCTCACAAGATCTCCTCAATGAGTGCATCCAAGCCGCATTGCTCTGCCTTGATCCTAGCATGGGGCAATTTCTCAAAATTGAGCATCTTATCTTGCAATTCACTTGCATTTTGGGCGATCTCATAGCCCTCAATATAATCAAAAAGTACATATTGGTTAAAGATATAAGGCCCGCTAATAAGACGGGTGCCAAAAAATGCGGGCTCCAAAGGATTGTGTCCACCAACCTCCACAAAACTCCCACACAAGATCACTAAATCTGCGATGCGATAAATATTATTCAATTCCCCCAGGATATCTACAAGCACCACATCCATCTCCTCATTGATGCCTCCATCTGAGAGTCTAGATACCCTAAAGCCCTCAAGCATCTTATAAACCTCATCAAAGCGCTCTGGATGCCTAGGAGCTAAAATGAGCAAAGATTGTGGATAGGCATGGAGGAATCTTGCAAACACACTTAATACAAGTTCCTCCTCCTCTGGATGACTGCTAGCTGCCACCACTACAAATTTTTTGGGCTTGTGATAGAGCTTGGTGATCTCAATCTTGCTATAAATCTTCAAATTTCCACAAATTTTGATATTCTTGGCCCCTAGACTCTCTAGGCGCAATACATCATTTTTGCTCTGGGCAAAAACCCTATCAATCCGCTCAAACACTTCTTTGTAATAGGCCCTTAGCTTGAGATATTTGTCATAGGAGCGATCGGAAATGCGCGCATTGATAAGCAGGGTCTTTGCTCCCAGGGTTTTTGCAAGAAAAAAAGGCATATACCAAAGCTCAGATTCTGTAACTACAAAGCTTTTTAGTTGTTTTAATGCTGGCTTCCAACGCCATACAAAAAGCTCAAATGGCAGGTAGCGCACCTCAAAATTAGGCTCCATTCCAAAGGTTTTTTGCCCAAGATCATGACCGGTTTGTGTGGTCGTGGTAAGCAAGAGTTTTTTTTCTTTGGAAAGCAGGGATTTGATGATGGGCTCAAGCGATCTAACTTCGCCAAAAGAACAGGCATGCAGCCAAATTTCTACCCCATTACTCGGGGGTTTTTGACAGCCAAAAAATCTCGCTGGAAGGGATTTGCGGTATTTTTGCTTTACTGTTAGCAGTAGCAAAAGAGGAAGTAGCAGCACATATGCCAAGGAAAGAACAAAAAAATAAATCAAGCGTTTCAAAACAAATCTTAATCCTGGATGTACAAAATCCTGCCACAATGGGGACAATTGACAATGTCATTGCTTTGCTTAACTTCTGCAAAAACACGATCATTGATACGGATGAAGCAGCCCCCACAGGCCTTCTTTTTGATCGGGACGACACTGGTATTTTTGGCCCATTTTCGAATCTTTTCATAGAAAACTGCAAGCTTATTATCCAGGGAAGCATAGAGCTCTTGCTTTTGGATATAGAGTCTTTCTTGCTCAGCCTTAATGGTTTCAATCTCCTTTGCACTTGCGGCCTCTTGTGCTGCAACCCCATCTTGTATCTGGAGAATTTCTTTTTCGATTTCTAGGACTTTTTCTTTTTTTCTTTCTTTTTCCTGCTCGATGCGCTGGATGTCTTGATTGGCTTTGGAAAGCTGCTCTTTTGCCAAATCTTCCTCGATAGCCAGGGAATTTATCTCGCGCTCAGATTTTACTTCGCTGCGTTTTTTGGCGGCATTCTCGATGCGAATGGAACTTTCCTCAATGGTATTTTGTGCATTTTTGATCCGCAAATCCAGCTCATCTTGCTCTTCTTTGAGAAGAGTAATCTGAGACTCTTTCTTGGATTTTTCGTGCAGTAGAGCCTCGATTTTTGAGCGCTCTTGGAGGATTTTTGGCTCAAGGAGGTCAATTGCTTTGTCCAAATTGGCCGCTTGAATAAGTTGCTGCAAATGTTTGTTCATTCTGTGATCCTTACAAAAATTCTATGATCCCTATAAAAATTCAAATGGGTTTTTCGTGGTGCTAATTATAGCCTGATATCCCTTTTTTTGCAAAATTCTTTGTAGGATTTGCACAAAGCCACATTCAGATTCATAATGCATAATATCAATCAAACTCACCCCCATTGCCCTTGCTTGCATCCCATCATGATATTTGATATCTCCTGTAAGAAAACAAAAATTTTTATACCCCCTTACTTGAGGAAACAAACCAAAGCCGCTCCCGCACACAATCCCGATGCAAGAAATCTGCTCCCCTGCTCTGCAGACTTTGAGCACAGGGAGGTCTAGGGCTCTTTGCACAGATGCTGCAAGCGCCTCTAATGAAGTGGGCTCTATGCTAGCAAATGCAATGCTTCCTTGCATTTGGGCATTTCTAAAGCCTAGCATCTCGCGCGCAACATAGAGATTGAGATGCGTGATGTCAAAATTTGTATGCATGGCAATGACACAAGATTTCTTTTCTATGAGCCTTTGGATAAGAATGGAGGGATAATCACAAAAATCCAGTCTTTTGAGAGCTTTGAAGATCAGGGGATGATGCACGATGATGAGGCTTCTTTCTCCTAAGCCCTCAATCACAGCCTCATCAATCTCAAGGGCCAGCACGATGGAATCAAATTCATCTTCAAGACTGCCTAGCTGTAACCCACTATTATCCCAGCTCTCCTGCAGCTCAAAAGGAGAAATCTCTTGTAATAATGCATAAATTTCAGCCACCTTTGCCATTTTCATCTCCTAAAATTTTCTAAAAGTCTATGCTAAATGTAGGCATGAGTGCGTCAAAAAAAGCACAAACACCAGAGCACCAAAAAATAAAAACACGGCCACCACACAAGCCTAGCAGACTAGATTTTTTCTATCACAATGGGATTATGCAAATAGACCAGATACCCCTCTATGGGCCTATCAAAATAACCCCTAGCAAAATCCATATAATGCTGCACCTGTTGGATATGCTCCTCTTGATGCATGCCGCTTTTGAAATCTAGCACGCGGATCTTCTCACCCACCGCCAACATGTCGATGCGAAAGAGATTATGATCTTTGATGAATGCCACTTCACTATAGCAGGAGGAATTCTCTAATAGCGCCCTAAATTGCGCATTTTCACAAAGCACATGCAGGAAAGAGAGGATCTTTGCTAAAGCGCGAGAATCCAAATAAAATCCATAGCAATTGCAAAGCTTCATGGACAGATGCTCTAAGTTTATGCCAAATCCCAAATAATTTTCTATGCTTGCATGTAGTGCCTGGCCAAAGAGGAGATTTTTCCTCACAGGCAGGGGTGCATCTTCTTTGGTGATAAAAGCACTCTGACGCCCAAAATCTCGCTGCATTACGGGTTTTTTTGCTAGCGCGGTTCTTTGGGGTCTATCATCCTCATCAATCAAAATCCCTCCCCTCTCCTGCTCTTCTAATCCAAGTGATGCCAGAGAGCCATCAGCATGAGGGATGACAAAGAGGGAATTTTTGGCGCGGGTGAATGCCACATATTGCACATTAAATTCCTCTTGCTTTTTTTTGTTTTCAAAGCCATCAAGAGCCCTTTGATACCGTGCATCAAAAAGCTCGCGGTTTTTTTGACGACAAAAAATCTCATCATCAAAAATGACAAATTTACTCGTATCTGCCCTATTTTTTTTGAAACGATCGCACACGATGATATGCTTGAACTCCAATCCCTTGCTTTTATGGATGGTGAGCAGCAAGATCCCATCTACTTCTTCTTTGACAGACTGGATATCAATCCTCTCAATTTCATTCAGAAACTCAGAAACATTCTCATAATCAAAAGAAAGCTCTAAGAATTTCTGAGCATGCAAATCACAGAGACTAAACTCCTGCATACAGGCAAAAATGAAGCTAGAGAGATCTTGATGCAAAGAGGGGATGGAGATCTCTGCATCAAATTCCAATCCCAAAAGCTTGATGATGTTTTTGTAATGCAGCCTAGCACCACTCCCCCCTGCGGCCTCACGATAGAGAAGAGCTTCTTTAAGAATCCTGGGTTCGATGCGATTTGTGAGAGAGAGGTTACTCTCTGTGACAAAGCTCATCCCAGCAAAGCGCTCGCTCAAAAAGGATTTGAGCTCATCAATGTCATTGTTTGTATAAGAGAGGATTGCGATGTCATTGGGATGTGCGCCAGCTTGCAAGAGCTGCTCAATGTGTTGGGCAACTTTTTCTTTGATGGCCCCACTGATATCATCTAGCTCTGCAGGGAGGGGAGTGACTCTGATATAGCCTAGCTTTTCTTTTTTGCTTGGGATTTGAGCACAGTCAGGGAAAATCTTGCCAAAGACTTCATTGTTGAATTCCACCACCTCTCTTTGGCTGCGATAATTAAAAGGCAGGGAATTGGTAGGATAGGGGAGCTTGTCAAAAATGCTGCTATCACTCCCTCGAAATCCATAAATGCTCTGCTTCTTATCCCCCACAAAAAACAAACTCCTCTCACCCAGTCGCCCTTCTCCTGAGGCGATCTCCTCAATCAAGGGGAGCAGGATTTTGTATTGCATTTCATTGGTGTCCTGAAATTCATCAAGCAAAATATGACTGATTTTGTCATCTAGACGAAAATAAAAAAAATCCCTTGCAAAATTTTCTACAAGAATTTTATGCACAAAGAGCATGATGTCTTCAAAACTAAGGCTTCCATCTTTTACATTGCATTGGTGGCAGGCGCTTTGGTATTTTTGTTTAAAGCGCTCTAATTGCGCAAACACCTTCTTCTCTTTAGCATCAAAATACTCCCTTCCTAGCAAAAAAATCTTGTCACAATCTGGCTTGATATTGAGATTTAATTTTTTGAAATAGTGATATTCATCATTTTTCACAAGCCAAGCACTTGATAAAATCTCCTCGATTTTGGTTTTTTCAAGCGCTTTTTTTGCAGCAGAACTTGCGTCCTTGTGGGTGAAAACCCTCTGCTTAATATCCTTCACAATCAAAGAAATCTCTTCTTGTATCTCTGTGATGGGGCGAGTTTTTTGCTCTATCTCTAGGCTTAGATTTTTTGAAATAATCTGCCTAAGCAAAAAAAGAAATCCAGCAAGCTCCATCCTCATGTGCTTACAAAAATCCAATAAATCGCGGTATTCCTCTTGAGTGAGGCTGTTTAGAAACATGATGCAAATGCTAGATTCCTCCTGAGCCTTGATGGTAAAATTCTTGCTAAGCCCCACATTCCAGCAGAATTTACGCACAACAGAATTAAAAAAAGAATCCAATGTGGTGATTTTGATGTTGCTCGCAAGAAAATGACCAAACACCCTCTTTGCATTCCCTAAAATCTCTTCTTTACTAAACCCATAATCTGTGATTAAATTTTGCAAATACTTGCTTTCCCCAACACTAGCTAGCTCCTCCAATGCATCAGAAATGCGCTCACGCATCTCTCCTGCTGCTTTTTTGGTGAAGGTCAATGCCAAAATCTCCCCTGCATTTGCACCCGCAAACAACAAACTCAAATAGCGCAGAGTAAGGGCAAAGGTCTTGCCGCTACCAGCACTAGCCATCAGTGTAAGAAATCTCTCTTGCATTCTTCTCCCTTGAACTAAAACCTTGAATTTTTTGCCGATTGTTTTGTAGCTTTTGCCAATTTTTTTGTGATAGGATTTTATTACAATTTTGTGATTCATTAAGGAGAAAACCGATGAAAAAATGGTTCATAGGGATTTGCAGCATCCTTTTGCTAAGCACCCTAAGCTTTGGTGCTACAAAAGGCAATAGAGTCCAAAAAAAGATCTCAAAAAATTTCACGCCCGGATCTGTTGTAAGCGGAACTCCTTCCACCGGGAAGGTTCGCCGCTGGTATTTTTTCAACGAAGGGGCCATTGGCGCCTCCTATACCTTTTTGGGGAGGGCGCAGTATACCTCTATAGATTTGGGCTATAACTTTTACTTGCGTAGCATTGAGTCCATGCTAGGGGGAGTGAATTTTTTCATTGGCTCTGAAATCAATATGCCCCTTTATTTCAAAACCATGCCTGGCTCTAGATCTAATATCATCAGTGGCCATCCTAGGCTAGAAAGCAAGGAAACCCAAGGACTCTCAGGCGTAGGCATTCAAATCCCCTTGGTACTTGGCTTTGAATACCAGGGCTTTTATGTCGCAGGGCTTGCGGGATATACTTGGCTATTCATGAATGACACCTATCCCTCCAAGGGAGCGGGCGTGCATCCCACCATCCAAACCCAATACGATGGGGTCATTTATGGCGGTGGGATTGGCTATAAAATCAGCAATATCATAAACATTGGGGTACGCTACATCGCAGGATCGCTCACAGATCGCTCCAGCACCACCAAACCAAGTGGCAGAGCAATCGCAGAGGGCCTAGACAAAGAGCTCATCAGCGCCAAGACACAGCGCGATATTTTTGGCATCCCCTATCAAAGCATCCATGTTTTCATCTCTCTAATCTACTGATTCTCAAATTCCCCCCTCGCCCCTTTCTTGGGCCTTGGGGAAATACAAAACACAAAAAACCACAAGGAGTTTCAACCCCCTCTCAATAAGCTTGATAATTTTCCCCACACGGCTTTCAAGCCCTAAAACATGGCCTAGAAATACAAAAAGCACTCAGCTACAAAACTCCAGGCAGATTAGATTAAAGAAATAGCACGAAAAATCCTCAAGGATTAGGTCAATGGAACAAGCTTTGTGGCTTTGAAACTCTAGGCATGCTAAAAATCCCAGCGGCCTAGTGAGGCAAGCTCTAGATGAACCCCTAAAATATGGGAGCGAAAAATCCCCAGATCTTCAAAAGCAAAAGCGTGATAATGCCAGCAAAAACCCCCGCTAAAGCATCATCCAAAACCACTCCAAGCCCTCCTTTTACCTCCCTATCAACCCTGCCAATAAAAGAAGGTTTTTTGATATCAAGGATGCGAAAAAACAAAAAGCAAAAGCCAAGCAACATAAAAGAAATTCCTCCCATGCCTCCCCCAGCAATGCCCATGGCTATCCACATTCCTACAAGCTCATCAATAACGATTTCCTTGGGATCATGCATGCCTTTTTGAGCCTCATAGATATCAATCTGCTTGCTAGCAATAATCCCAATAAGAATGGCTAACAAGAAAATCATCTCGCTAGAATACCACAGAAGTGGGATGCCCAAAATCATGGCCACAACACTGCCCATGGTCCCCGGGGCGATGGGAGATTTCCCACTAAAAAACAATGTCAAAAAGCATTCTCTATAAAAATTCATTTAATTTCTAATGCGATACAAATCAATGAGTCGTAGATAAAAATCCTCTTGGATATTCTCTGAAAAGACTCCAAAAGTGGGCAGGGTCTGGTAATAAATCTGCTTCATAAGCTCGAGTCTCTGGGGGAAGAGATATTCTAAAATCAATGCACTCACCTCGCGGCGCACCAAAACCGTTGGCGGGATGATGCCCATTTTGAAAAAATGCAGAATGGACTGCGTGGAATAAGAAATGTGATGATGATGTCCATGCGGGCAGGTCCTGGTGTTTAGCAGACAGCGGCATTTGGTACAGTATGCATATTCATCCAAGATCTTCACCTCAATATCAATCCCCCTTAGGCTATCAAAGATGGTGTGACGTATGCTGTGATCATAATATACAGAAAGCCCTTGAGTCTTTTGCCCTAGCAGGATCTTGGTGCAACCATAATTTTTGGCAATGAGGGAATAGAGGATGATTTTATTGCTACCAGAAAAAAGATAGGTCGCATCAAGAGGTATCACGCAAATCCTCTCTTTAGAAAGAAAATTATTTAACACTAAATCCAGGCTTTTTTTGCGGATTTCAAAATTGAAAAAATCCTCTTTATGATAGTGGAGCAAAAAAATCACAATCAGATCCGAATCATTGAATTCCTCACGCAGGATCTTTTCATGCACGCGGTGGATGGGATTGGCATGGAAAACCACTCCAGTGATGCGCTTTGCCTGGAGTTTTTGTTTTTTTTCTAGAATTTTTTGTTTGTAGATCTCAAGATCGCTCTTTATCTTCACTTTTCCGCTGATGGCATATTCCCCGATACGCGTGACAATATAATCCCTTTCCTCCAAGATCACACCAATTTGAGAGAGGCGCTCTTCTTTGTTGATCCCAAATACCTCATCTGTCTCTATGCTTCCCACAGGCTCACCCTCACAGACAAGCTCGATTTTCTCGCCCTTTTTGGCAGTGCTTAGCACCTCTTGGTTGCGTCTACCACTAGGACTTAGCAAAAATGGACAGGGATAGGAGACATTTTTATAAAGCCCAGTTTTTTTTGACCTCTTCTGTTTCTTTTTTGTTCATCAGGCTTTTCACAGGATAAAGCAATCCTTCTTGCAGAAGCCCCAATGCACTCACAGCTTCTCTGTCGATGTAAAGCTGCCTATTTTTTGCGAGTGATTTCATATTTCTTCCTTTTTTCCCACAGGCTCTTGCGACTAATTCCCAATTTTTTGGCAAGCTCGATATCAGAATACCTGCCCTCAAACTTTGTAATCATCACTTTTTCATATTCTTTGATGGAGAGAATCTCGCCGCCGAGATCCTGCTGATTGGAGATATGAGTAATATCCACAATTTGCGAGAAAGAAATCTCATCATCACTAATCACAGAAACAATGACATTGTATTTTGACATATTTTTGAGAAACTCTTTGGCCTCATGCTTCTTGAGATATTCAAAATTGGTGAGGTAATAGCATTTCTTGCGATCTGTGGGAAGTTTTAGCATCTGACGCCATCCCTCATCCGCAAAGCTTAGGATTTGAAAGGTGCTCTTATGCTCCCTGGCATATTTCATGGCATAGATGTCTGCACTGCGCTGAGAATTGCTCTTGATAATGAAGGGCGGGCGATAATGCGGAAGGGAGGGGGTGTTTAGCTCCCCTTCGACAAAATTGAAATAAGAATCATAAAATGCAATCTTTGTAAGCAAGGCCCGATGATTGATGTAGTGATTGATCTTGCGGATCAATTCATCAATCATAAAGGGCTTTAAAATGTAGTCTTTGGCCCCTGCATTAATGGGTTTGATGATGCTATCATCGCTGATGTAGGCCACAAGCATGATGATCACAGCTCTTTGGGCATGATTTTTGATAAACATCTCACAATCATCCCCGCATGCGCTATAAGAGAGCAAAATCACATCCGCATCCACAGTGGTGAAATTCTCCAGCGATGGAGCAATGGTGCACATATAACTCAATCCTCCTAGTCTTGAGGCTATGCTTTGGGCTAGGTAAGTTTCATTCTCAATGATCAAAACTTTCATAATTCCCTCCAATCTAAAAATTTCAACGTTGCGCTAACATTCACGCAAATCCCTTCCTTTCGTCCGACAAAACCCATGCCCTCCGTGGTAGTCGCCTTGATATTTACACAATGTTTGGATAGGTGGAGCAAAGAGGCGATGCTTTCTTGCAAATCTGCTTTATGCGGCACGATTTTGGGGATTTGGGCAAAGATGCTGACATCAAGATGCACAATCTCAAACCCCACCCCCACAATAAATGCGCGGATTTTCTCTAGCAATACCCTGGAATCTATATTGTGGTAGGTAGCATCATTATCTGGGAACCACTCCCCGATATCCCCAGCGCAAGCCGCACCCAAAAGCCCATCTATGAGCGCGTGCAAAACCACATCCCCATCGCTATGTGCCCTCAAACCAAGATTGCTAGGGATTTTCACACCTCCAAGCACCATGGGTCTGTCTTCTTCAAATGCGTGGATATCCCACCCCTGTCCTACAAAAATCCGTGAGCTTGGAGGATTTTTTAGCATTTCTAAATCTTGCAAATAGGTGAGTTTACGCATCCTTGCACTCCCCCTCACAAACCCCACACGATATCCGCACGCATGCATAGCGCTGCTCTCATCGCTAAAATCCCCTTGGCACAGGGCATTTTTTAGCTTTGCACTCTCAGAGATCTGAGGGGTTTGAATGAGCTTGATAGCAGAGCGATCTAAAATCTCCTCTCCATGCCACGCGGTATCCACGCATTCCACATAGGGCACGACACAATCATACTCCCCCCTAGCCTCTAGCAATCTCTGGCATACTGTCTCATCCACTTCGCATCTGGCCACATCTGTGACAAAAACATAGGGGCTTTGCACAAATTCCAGCGCATTACGCAAACTCTGCGCTCGAGTCTCCCCACCAACTACGATGCGCTCCGCATCCACGAAATTCCTTGCATATCCACTGCCCTCCTCATCCATCACCACCAAAATTTCCTCAAAAGCCACCAAACTTTTTAGCTTTTCTAGCACATATTTCCAAAGAGGCAGAATCCCTATTCGCAGCCACTGTTTTTTTACCCTCTTTTCAAAAGGTAACACAGCACTAAACCTCGTCGAATCCCCAGCAGCCAGGAGAATCAGGCATATTTTCTCATGCATTCCCTTCTCATCCTACAAAAAAATCCCTGCATTGTACTCTAAAAATGCTTCAAAGATTCTTATTTTCAGAATAAAAAAGTATCATTTTTGCCATGCAGATTTTTAGTGTTGTTAATTTGTTTCGCACTGCAATTTTTTGGGGCGTGTTTTTTTACTGGGGGGGGATTTTGCATCCGTTGAAAAGGCACTGCGTTTTTTGTCGCTGCATATCAAACTACTTTAAGATTATGAAAATCTCAATCCCTCTGATTCTTCAAAAAATCCTTCTCAAAACACCTAGAGACCAAAACATCAAAAAGATTCAACTCATTTCCTCAAAAACCTCCAAAATCCCTCAACCCCAAAAAATGAAGTTCTCAAAAAGATTTAGAGACTTTTGATTCTAGCGATTTCATCACGCAGCCTTGCTGCCTCTTCAAAATCTAGAAGCTTTGCAGAAGCAAGCATTTTTTTATTCAGTTCTTTGATGATGTTTTCCCTCTCAGATTTTGGAATTTTGGCCTTTTTGTCTTTGTAGAGCACAGCACTGCTCTCTAGCTTCAATTCTTCTTCCAAATTACGCTGCACGGATTTGGGAGAGATTTGATGCAGGGCATTGTATTCCATTTGTTTCTTGCGACGATAATCCGTGATTTCCATAGCCCTCTGCATGCTTTGAGTGATTTTTTTGGCATAAAAAATCACCCTCCCCTCCACATTCCTAGCTGCCCGCCCCATGGTTTGGACTAGACTTGTCTCACTGCGCAAAAAGCCCTCTTTGTCTGCATCCATGATGGCAATGAGGCTTACTTCTGGCAAATCCAACCCCTCACGCAATAAATTAATGCCCACCAAAATATCAAATTCCCCTAGTCGCAGGGAGCGGATGAGATGATTGCGCTCAATAGCATCAATTTCGCTGTGCATATACTGGATTTTAAGTCCCAATTCCGCATAATATTTGCTCAATTCCTCCGCCATTTTTTTGGTCAAAGTGGTGATGAGCACACGCTGCTTTTTGGCCACCACGCCCTTAATCTCATCATAGAGATCTAGCACTTGATTATCACTATCGCGTACCTCATACAAAGGATCTAATAGCCCTGTTGGGCGAATGATTTGTTCAGCCACATTTTGCCCACTGAGCTCTAATTCCTTTTGTGCGGGTGTGGCAGAAACAAACAAAAAATGCGGCGCCTTGTGGATGAATTCTTCAAATTTCAAGGGGCGGTTATCTAGTGCACTGGGCAGTCGGAAGCCATATTCTACCAGTACTTCCTTGCGGCTGCGATCCCCAGAGTACATTCCGCCAAATTGGGGCAAAGAGACATGAGACTCATCCACAATAACCAAATAAGGCCTGCCCTTTTGCTCAAAATAATCTAACAAAGAATAGGGCGTCTCTCCTTCTTTTTTCCCCGTGAGATGCCTGGCATAATTTTCAATCCCCCTGCAGATTCCGCTAGATTCCATCATCTCCAAATCAAATTCTGTGCGAGTTTTAAGCCTAGAGTACTCAATCATCTTATCTTGAGACTCAAAAAATGCCAGACGCTCTTGTAATTCTTTCTCGATATTTCTTAGCGCAATTTTTTGACGCTCATAGCTAACGATGAATTGATTTGCCGCATAAATCACATAGGAATCCAGTCTCTTTACCTCCCTGCGCTCGATGCTATCATAGATCCCGATGCGCTCGATCTCATCACCAAAAAATTCTACCCTCACAAATTCCACTTCATTGTATGCGGGGAAGATATCCACACACTCTCCACTCACAGCAAAATTCCCTCGCTCAAAAAAATTATCATTGCGACTATAGCCCATGTCCACAAGCTTTTTGAGCAGATGATCGCGGCTGGTATGCTGTCCTACTTGCACTTTTTCAATCATGGTGAGATATTCCTCAGGATTTCCTAGCCCATAATTTGCCGACACACTTGCCACCACAATCACATCATCATAGGCTAATAGGGAGGTCGTGGCAGAAAGACGCAATCGCTCTAAGTCCTCATTGATGCTAGAATCTTTTTCGATAAACAAATCCCGGCGCGGAATATAGGCCTCTGGCTGGTAATAATCAAAGTGAGAGATAAAATACTCCACATGATTCTTTGGAAAAAATCCCTTGAACTCACTATAAAGCTGCGCACAAAGCGTTTTGTTATGGCTCATGATAAGGGTTGGCATATTCAGCCTAGCAATAATATTTGCCATGCTGAAAGTCTTGCCACTCCCCGTTACGCCAATGAGAGTCTGGTATTGGTTGCCATTTTTGATAAAGGTGCTAAGCTTATGAATGGCCTGGGTCTGATCGCCCGCAGGAGCATAGGGCGCATGCAAGGTAAACATGGGGATTCCTAGAAGAAAATTTTGGGCGTATTTTAGCAGAAGTGCCATCCAAAAAAGCGCAAAAAGAAAACGAAAAAAAACCATGCTTATGCTAAGATACCGCCAAAAATCCTAGTCCCAAAATCCAAAATCAAAGTACAAAAAATGCAAAAATTTCTCATCAAGAATCTTGATTGCGCCTCCTGTGCAGACAAACTAGAGAAAAAAATAAAAAACCTCTCTAGCGTGCGCGAAGTAAAAATTTCCTTTGCCACAGGAACCCTGTATATCGATTGCGATGATTGGGATGCTGTAAGGGATGTCATAGCCGCACTTGAGCCCAATGCCACGCTTGAATCCATGGATGCACCTAGCACCAAAGACTCAAGGGCGCAAACCTTTAGCTTTTTTACCCAGCAATTTTTTCTGCTCATTACACTCATTGCGAGTTTTTTGCTCATTGTGACGCTTGATTATCTCTATCCCCAGCTCCCTGTCTATCCTTTTGTGTCTCTTGGCGTAGTGATTTATCTTATCAGCGGGCGCAATGTCTTTAGAGGGGCTTTAAAAAGCCTAAAAAATAGAGAATTTTTTGATGAAAATATCTTGATGCTGGGGGCTAGCATCGCGGCATTTTGTATCGGCGCTTGGGAAGAGGCAGTGAGTGTGATGCTATTTTTTTCCACAGGGGAATATCTCCAAGAAATCAGCGTGCAAAAATCCAAAGCCGCCATCAATCAGAGCGCAAATCTCACCCCTTCCTTTGCACACAAGATCTCTACAGATTCCCAGGTCCTTGATGTAGACCCAAAAACCCTGCAGGTGGGAGATAGGATCCTGCTCTATGCAGGGGAGATGCTGCCCTGTGATGCTAGATTGCTGCAAAATCACGCGAGCTTTAATTGCGCAGCAATCAGTGGGGAATCTCTGCCTATCAATGCAAAGGAAGGAGAAGAGATTCTAAGTGGCAGCATCGCGCTAAAAGAGAGCATACAGCTAGAGGTTTTGCGCCCCTTTGAAAAAAGCCAGATTGCAAAAATCACCGAGCTCATCGCATCTGCCACCACGCAAAAATCTAAAACCGAGAGCTTCATCACAACTTTTGCGCGCTATTACACCCCTGTTGTTTTTGTGATCGCCTTGCTCATCGCGATTCTCCCCCCACTGCTAAATTTTGGGAGTTTTGAGGAGTGGATTTATCGCGCACTCGTGGTGATGATGGTGAGCTGTCCTTGTGCACTCATCATCTCTGTGCCCATCGGATATTTTGGAGGATTGGCTGCAGCAAGCAAGCATGGCATCCTCATCAAAGGAGCCAATTATCTAGAAGCACTCAGCCAGCTTGGCCTCATTGCCTTTGACAAGACAGGCACCCTCACTCAAGGCAAATTCAGTGTCACAGACATCATCCCAGCCCCCAATCACACCAAAGAAGAGCTACTAGAATCTGCCCTATGTGCACAATCCCTCTCCAATCACCCCATCGCCCAAAGCATCAAAGCCCTTGGCTCTGCCAAAAATTTCTCCATTGATACTTATGAGGAATTTGCAGGAATGGGGGTGCGGGCAGTGACACAAAATGAGGAGATCCTCGCAGGAAACGAGAAGCTTTTGCAGCATTTTCACATCCCCTATGAATCCAAAGAAATCCAGGGCAGTGTGGTGCATATTGCCAAGAATCAAAATTATCTGGGCTACCTCCTTATCGCTGATGTATTAAAAAGCGATAGCAAAGATGCTATTTTGGCCCTCAAAAAACTAGGGATTGATTCTGTGATGCTAAGCGGAGATGGAGAAGCTCCCTGCAGGGTCATTGCAGAGCAGCTCCAATGCCCCTATTATCACTCGCTTTTACCCCAAGACAAAGCACGAATTTTCTCAGAACTCAAGGCCAAGGCTTCCAAAAAAGTCGCATTTGTGGGCGATGGCATCAATGATGCGCCCACCATCGCACTTGCAGATGTGGGCATGGCCATGGGTAGCGGAAGTGATATCAGCACACAGAGTGCGGATGTGATTTTGCTCAATAGCTCCCTAAGCACACTGCTAAAAAGCATCAAAATCGCACAAAAAACCAAAAACATCATCTATCAAAATATCTTTTTTGCGCTCGGAATAAAGGCTGCATTCATCATTCTAGGATTGCTTGGGATGGCCAGCATCTGGGAGGCGGTATTTGGCGATGTGGGAGTGGCACTACTGGCACTTGCCAATGCTATGCGCGCACTAAAGATTGCTTAATTCTTGAGAATCAAACACAGCTTTTGGGTTGATGATGCAGATCCTATTAACTCCAAAGATACGCCATCAAAATCACAAAAGATTTTAAATTCATCGCTTGGGGATCTTCTTGCCTCTTTTATGATGCAAAAGAGCTCAAAGATATAAAAACATTCAAATATTCATTTTCAAAACTTGCACCAATGGCTAAAATCTTTGAATCCATGCAAATGGCCTAAACTGCTGCTTTATGCTTGCGCCAGTGGCTAAAATTCTCTATTTTTTGGATTTGCGGGCAAAAATATTGGTGTCAAATTTGTATTGATAATTCATAAAAAGCAAGAAATCTGTTTCCTCAGCCACAGAGCGAGACCAGCTTTTTTGCACGGGGGTGGTCTTGACCCCTATGCTAATGCGATGCTTGATGTTGATAGTCAAATCCACCCCGACTTCTGCGATGAACCCTGCAGAAACAAAGGAATTTTTGAAAAATTTATAATGAATATTGTCGGTAAAAATGCTAGCACCAAGTCCAATGCCAAAGAATGCGCCTAGGAAGTTTTTTTGATTTGGGGTAATGGGAAATTCTGTAAGCAAATCAATGCCGACGGAAAAAAACCCAAAAAAGGAGGTTGTCGGCGGCCTCTTGAAGCCATAATTTAGATTTTCGCTATAGGTGTCAAATTCAAAGTACCCGCGAATTCCCACTCCCTTGGTAAAAAATGTCTGACTCCCTGCCTTAAAAACAAAAAGCACAGGGACATAGGTGTTTTTTTTGCCATGAATTTCTTGTTTGAGGCGCAGGACCGAGGTGCCAAGCCCAAAGGAGATGTATTGCCCGCCTTTTTTTCGGATGAGATTTTGCTCTTCATAGATTTTCTTGATTTCATCTGTATCAGTCGCTTCTTCTGCAGAAACATAGAGCAAAATTGCAAAAAAAACGCAAAAAAACTTTTTCATCTTAAAGATCCGTCAAGAATTATTAACTTTTGTTATAATTCTATCCAAAAACTAAGGTTATAACAATGCAGGCAAGCTTTGAGACCCAGGATGCAAAGGACAGTAATGGCGCAAATCTGGTCGTCTTTATCATCGGAGTTTGGGATTTTAACACTCCGCAATCACTTTTATCAGACTTCGCAGATTCCATGCCAAAAGAGAAGCAGGTCGTCCTAGATTTTTCCCGCGCTAATAAAGTCGATTTCAACGCGATTAGCTTTTTGTTTCTCAATGCCTCTGTGATCTCCTGGCAGAATGCAAGCCCTGGAATCCTCTCCCACATCCAGGCATTTCAAAAATTTCACGATCAGGGCCGCAGCAGCATCGACAAAAAGCACAACAATTTTTTCTGGTTTTTTGGCAAAAAAGTCTATGCATTCTATAGCGATGCTAGGGATTTTATAGAATTTCTTGGATGCGTGCTCTACCATCTCTATCTCAATCTCAGATACCCCAGTAGATTTCGCTTCAAATCCTTTTGTCACCACATCAATGAATCTGGATTCAAAGCATTGCCTATCGCAACTCTGACCACCTTCATCGTAAGCGGGGCCATCGCTCTGCAAAGCGCTATTGAGCTTCAATCTCTAGGCGCCCCGCTTTTGAGCGTGGAGATCACAGCAAAATTATCCCTACGCGAAATTGGCCCCTTCATCCTGACATTGATTATCATAGGGCGCAGCGCCTCCTCCTACACCGCACAAATTGGAGTAATGAATATCACAGAAGAGACCAATGCCATGCGCGTGATGAACTTCAATCTCATCGATTTTTTGGCCATTCCCCGATTTCTAGCACTTGTCATCGTCATGCCGCTGATGGTATTTTTGGCCGATGCAGCCAGCATTTTTGGAGGAATGCTCGCTGTCAAATTCCAGCTAGATGTTAACTTCATGCAATACTTGCAGCGATTTACTGAAACAGTGGGATGGAGCCACTTCTTTGTGGGTCTGGTAAAAGCTCCATTTTTTGGTGCTATCATCGCACTAGTGGGATGCTTTCGGGGGCTACAAGCCCAGGGAGAGACTGAGCTCATTGGTAGGGCTACCACCACCAGCGTAGTTAACACACTTTTTTGGGTGATTTTTGTCAATGCCATCTTTAGCATCATCTTCACAAGGCTGGATGTATGAAAAAGCCAGTTATTGAGGTTTGCAATCTCACCACCTCCTATGGAGATAGGATTATCCATGATAGGATTAATTTTGAGATTTACAAAGATGAAAGCTTTGCAATTTTGGGAGGCAGTGGAAGCGGGAAGAGTACGCTACTCTCAGCCATGATCCTGCTCAATCGCCCAAAAAGCGGCGAGATAAAAATCTTTGGCAGAGATATCTGCAAAATGAGTGCGCCAGAGCATGCAAAAATCATGCAGCACTGTGGGGTGCTCTTCCAATTTGGCGCACTCTTTAGCTCACTGAGTGTGATTGAAAATGTAAGCGTGGTATTAGAGGAATATAGCAACTACCCTCCAAGCACCATTAGAGAAATCGCAAAAATGTGGCTGGATCGCGTGGGACTCAAACCCAATGCCTTTCATCTCTACCCCTGTGAACTCAGCGGAGGCATGAAAAAGCGCGTGGGTCTTGCAAGGGCCATGGTACTCAATCCTGAGATTTTGTTCTTGGATGAGCCTACAAGCGGTCTAGATCCCTTGAGCGTGGGGAGATTTGATGAGCTAATCTCAGAGCTAAAAGCTGCAAATCCCTTCACCGTGGTGATTGTCACTCATGACCTAGACACAGTAAACTACATGACAGATAGATTTCTTTTACTCAAAGAAGGTAAAATTGAGTTTCAAGGAACTCTCAAGGAATTTAGGCAATACGCCCAAGAAAACAGCTTAGATAAAGAGAATTTATTCAATAGCACAAGAGGAGAAAGATTTTGGAAAGAAATGTAAATTTTACGATAATTGGCGTGATTTTCTTTTCGATTTTGAGCGCGCTAGTTATTTTCATCATGATTATGGGGAATTTCAATCTCCAAAAAGATGAATACACCAATTATGTCGTCTACACGACAAAAGAAATCACGGGTATTGGAGTCAATACTCCCGTGCGATTCAAGGGTATCAATATTGGCAGCGTCACTTACGTCGGATTTGACAAACAAAATCCCGATGTCGTAAAAATTATGGTGCAAATCAAAAAGCACATCCCCATCAAAGAAGGCTCCACGCTAATGGCAGATTCCCAGGGCCTTGCAGGCATCACCTTCCTAACTCTCAAACAGAGCAATAGTAAGATTTTTATTACAGGTGAGAATGGTGCGCTGCTCAATTTCGAACCCAGTCTATTTCACAGACTCAGCACCAAAGCTAATCAAGCAAGCACCGACATCATAGACATCTTAAAGGACGCAAAAAACGTGCTCAATGAAAAAAACATAGAGAGTGTCTCACACATCCTAACCAACATAAAAATCTTAAGCGCAAATCTCAACCAAACTCAAAAAGACATCGATAGGCTAACAAATAACTTCGATACACTCGTCAACAATCTCAACAAACAAATCCAAAGCGGGGATTACAACATCAAAGGGATTCTCGACCCCATGATCCTGCGCCTGAATATGTCACTCAATTATATGGATAGATTTTTCAAACGTGGCAGCGGTGTACTAGAGAAATTTGAAAGAGATCCTTATAATACCCTTTTTGGAGAGCAGAAAAAATGAAAAAATCAACAATATTTTTTAGCACCATCCTTGCCATGACCCTCACAGGATGCTTGGATATCAAAATCAGGTCTGAAATTCCCAAAAAAACCTACTATGATCTTGATACCAATATCCTGCAAGAGCATCAGTGCAAGACCTTTGATCTTATTTGGTTTGGTGGGGTTACTAGCACCTCTTATCTAGATCAAACAAGCATCCTCCACAAGAAATCCAATGGTGAGGTTTCCACGATTGCAAACACGCTATGGATGGACAATCCCAAAGAAATGTTCAAAACCATTCTAGTCAAAAATGGATCTCAAAAATGCCTAAGCTTTGAGAATCTCAGCGTAGAAAAGCCCAATCAATATCTCTCCATTCAGCTGCTGTTTTTAGGCTTTGTTGATGAAAAATCAGATATTGAATTTGTCTACAAGATCTATGACAAAAACCTCCAATTCAAGGGCATGGGCACCATCCACAAAGAAGAGCCAGGCACTGACATTGCGACATTGCAAAAAACTGCACAAAGTGGCATCAATGAGCTTTTGGAGATTTTGGGGGGACCCAAAAATGAAGCCAAATAGCCTCTTTTGATGGGGTTCATCTCTCACAAGCCCCATCCTCTTTAGCCTGTTCACCCCCCATCTCATCACACCTCTCTAAAACTCCCTTCAAACTCTCCTGCTAAAAATCACGAATTTTCCCACATTACTCCAATTCAGATTTTTTGGGCAGAAAAAAGATAGCAATGAGCATAAGCATGAGCACCACTGCCATATAGACAAAAAATCCCTTTTCATATCCTGCGCTCTTAAATTGCAATGCCACATAGGATGCCGACCCTCCAAATATGGCATTGGCAATCGCATAGCCAAGCCCAGTGCCCAACGCTCGCACATGCTCAGGAAATAACTTGGCCTTGAAAATCCCAGCAATAGAAGTGTAAAAACTCAAGATCACAAAAAGCCCAAGCACTAGCAAAAATGTATAAAAAGCATTCTGCACCACTGCTAGCAATGAAAAAATAGGGTAGACCAAACATAATGCAAGCAAGCCAAAGATGGCAAGCTGGCGCTTATGGCCAATACGATCCCCTAACATGCCAAAAAGAGGTTGCATCACCATCAAGCAAAACAGGGCTGGCAACAAGAGATTGTTGGCCAGCTCCTTGCTCATGCCCACTCCAATCAAATAGGTCTTGATATAAATAGTGATGGCATAAAAACTCAGTGACCCCCCTGCTGTGATGCCAATGACTAGGAAAAATCTCCCCTTATATTTCCACAGGGCCTCTAGCGTGCCGCTTTGTTTATGATTTTCTGGGGGGCTGGAGCTCTCTTCCATGAGATTGCGCAAAAACAGGGATGCCAGCGCCAGCACTCCTCCCAGCACAAACAAAAATCTCCAGGCATAATCATACATTTCTTGCGCGCTAAAAAACAAAAGCATGATGGAGATACTAGCCACAGCTAGCAGCTGCCCGCCAATTAAAGTGACATATTGAAAGGAAGAATAAAATCCCCGCCTGCCCTCTTTGGCAAGCTCAGAAAGATAGGTGGCAACAACTCCATACTCCCCACCAACACTTAGCCCTTGCAATAACCGCGCCAAAAGCAAAAAAAGGATGGCAAAATCCCCCACGATCTCTTTGCCAGGAAGCACTGCGATGAGAAAAGATCCCAGTGCCATCAAAATCACAGAGAAAATCATGGATTTTTTGCGCCCCACTTTGTCTGCTAAAGATCCAAAGAGATACGAACCCAAAGGACGCATGAAAAAACCTATGGCAAAGACCCCAAAGGCATGGATTTGCTGGATGAGTTCGCTATTAGAAACAGAGAAGGCGTGGGCAAAATAAGTGGCCCCAAAAGCAAAGATATAAAAATCAAACCATTCAACAAGATTCCCGCTGCTTGCTGCAAAGATAGAGCCAATTCTCTTGGTTTGTGTGATTTGTTCCATAAGCACCCCTAAGTTTTTTCTATATTACTAAAATTCCAAGCCAAAGAACTAAAATTTTGCCCCAAAATCTAGCAAAGCTAAGTGAGAATTTCTTTCCAAAGCTTGCAACCCAGAGACAAGTCACAGAGATGGAGGGGGCATGGGGCTAGTTTTAACATTTGGAGATGGTGGGGTGGTGAGAGGGTTTTGTGGCAAGATGAGGAGGCAAAAGCATGCACACTCAAGCAGGATGCTGGGGGATTGGGATACAAATGAGTGCAAAACTCTAGGTGGGCACATGAGTAATATGGCATAAGCAGTGCTATGACAAGAAAATGCGTAGCAAAAAGCCAAATGCAGGGCAAATGATAAGCAGAGATTGCGCAGAAAAGAGGGTGTGCAGGGGGGTTACAAGCACGCAAATAAAAAAGCAAAAATGTACAAAAGTACTAGAGAGTGAACAAAATAAATGGATTAGTATTTTTTGCGCTTCATAGAGGCAAGCTCCTTTGCCAAAAACTTCCCCGTATAACTCCCGCTGCTTTGATGATCTCTAGCGACCTTCTCCACGCTTCCACAATCCACCAACTTCCCTCCCCTATCCCCTCCCTCAGGACCGATGTCAATGATATAGTCTGCATTTTTAATCATGTCAAGATTATGCTCAATCACCACCACAGAATTCCCAAGATTGACCAAATCATGCAAAACCTTAGTGAGGCGATCCACATCAGCAAAATGCAACCCCGTGGTGGGCTCATCCAAGATATAGAGCGTCTTTCCCGTGTCCCTGCGTCCCAATTCTTTGGCAAGCTTGATTCTCTGGGCCTCACCACCACTCAAAGTCACAGCATTTTGCCCCAGAGTGATATAGCCAAGGCCCACTTCCTGCAGGGTTTTGAGGCGGGAGGCGATTTTTGGAATCTTGCAAAAAAATTCCAGGGCCTCATCCACACTCATTGCCAGCACATCGGCAATGGACTTGCCCTTGTAGCGGATCTCTAGGGTCTGGGGATTGTATTTTGCCCCATTGCAAGCATCGCATTTCACCATCACATCGGGCAAAAAATGCATCTCAATCTTGATTTCGCCCTCGCCCTGGCATTTCTCACAACGCCCACCTTTGACATTGAAGCTAAATCTCCCCACGCCATAGCCTAGAATCTTTGCTTCTTTCACTTCGCTAAAAAGCACTCGGATGTCATCCATCACGCTGGTGTAGGTGGCAGGATTGCTGCGAGGAGTGCGACCAATAGGGCTTTGATCTAGATAGATCACCTTGTCTAGATGTTCCAGCCCCAAAATCTCCACCCCATCGCATTTTTTGATTTTTCTTGCGTGATTAAGTAGCTCTTGGGTCACAGGAAGAAGTGTCTGCAAAATAAGAGAGCTCTTGCCACTCCCACTCACCCCCGTGACGCACACAAAATTAGAAAGAGGAATTTTGACATTGAGATTTTTGATGTTGTTGATGTTGGCATTTTTGATCTCTAAGAAATTTTTCTGCCCCCGCTCGTGGGGGTAGAGGATTTCTTTTTGGCGTTTGATGTATTGGGCGGTTTGGGTGTTGGATTTTAGCATGGATGACACATTGCCACAAAACACAATCTCCCCTCCATTTTTCCCAGCTCCAGGGCCGATGTCAATGATATAGTCTGCATGCCTGATGGTCTCCCTATCATGTTCCACAACGATAACGCTATTTCCCTTTTCCTGTAGGCTTCGCAGGGTTTTAATCAATTTCATAGTATCTCGCTCATGCAATCCAATACTTGGCTCATCTAGTACATACATCACGCCTGTAAGCCCGCTGCCAATCTGGCTAGCAATGCGGATGCGCTGACTTTCACCCCCGCTAATAGTGCGCGCATCCCTTCCAAGGCTAAGATACCCCAGCCCCACATCATAGAGAAAAAACAAACGCTCTCTAATTTCTTTGAAAATACTTTGGGCAATGAAATGCTGCTGCTCGCTAAGATGGGAGAAATTTTCCTCCTCCATAAAAAAATGATAGACCTCTTCAATGGGCATGTCAATAATCTCCCCAATACCCTTTCCACCGACTTTCACAGCCAAAGAAGAAGCCTTGAGACGGTGGGAGTGGCAGGTGGGGCAGGGCTTCTCGCTCATATAATCTCCCAAATCCCTCTCATCCTTAAATAATTCATAAGCAATCTGCAAAATCCCCCGCCAAGGGCGTCTGAGTGTAGAATTTTTCCATGCAAATTCCACCTCGATGCTATTTCCATAAAGCAGGCTATTTTGCTCCTCTTCAGTGCATTCCTCAAAACTGTTGTTGGGATTGATGGCATTGGCTCTGCAAAAACCTGCAAATAATTCTGCGTAATAATTGCGATTAAATCCAAAAATCACCTTAATCCCGCCTTTATTAAGCGGCAGGGATTTATCCAAAATCTTTTTGAGATCAATGCTATATTTACTTCCCAGCCCACCGCAGTCCTCGCATGCACCCTTGGGGGAATTGAAAGAAAAGCTTAGGGGCTCAAGCTTTTCAAAACTCACCTTGCAGCCAAAACAAGCCAGATGCTCACTATAATGCACCACCCTCCCCTCATCTAAAATCTCAATCTCCACCTCACCAAAAGACTCCTTCAAAGCCCTCTCGATGGCCTGAGCCAGGCGAGAGTGATTTTCCTCATGCAACACCACTCGATCGATTACGATTTTAATCGTGTGTTTTTTGTTTTTATTGAGCTTGATATCCTCATCCAGACGCACGATCTCCCCATCAATATGCGCGCGCACAAAACCCTTTTGGCGCAGGGCCTCTAGTTTTTCTCCAAAGCTTCCTTTTTTTTCTTTGATTAATGGAGCAAGGATGATGAGCTTTGTTTTTTCCCTAAGCTTTAGCACCTCAGAAATGATGTCTGTCTGAGTCATTTGAGAGATGGGATTCCCACACAAATGGCAGTGCTGCAAGCCCACCCGCGCAAAAAGCAATCGGAAATAATCATAGATTTCTGTGATGGTTCCTACTGTGGAGCGGGGGTTTTTGGAGGTGGTTTTTTGATCAATGGCAATGGCTGGCGTGAGTCCCTCGATCTTGTCGACATTGGGCTTGCCCACCTTGTCAAGGAATTGGCGCGCATAGCTAGAGAGGGATTCGATATAACGCCGCTGCCCCTCTGCATAGAGCGTGTCAAATGCCAGCGTGCTCTTGCCACTCCCACTAAGGCCAGTAAAAACAACCAATTGATTCTTGGGAATCTCTACATTGATGTTTTTTAAATTATGCTCTTTTGCGCCAAAAACCTTGATAGTATTTTCCAAATCATCCTCTTTGCTTGTAAGAAATTTATAATAAATCTAGAATTCTATAACAATTCATTAAAAACGAAACAGTCTTAATGGGCTGGCGAAAAACTGAGCGTGGAAGTGAGCTGCAATGTGTCTGCAAAGCGATCAAGCTGGGGTTTTTTCACACTCACTCCAATAATCTGCAATCCATCCTGGGATTTGCGCAACCTAATCTTTGCCCTGCCCTCTTCATCTGTCTTTAATGATTTGATATCCCCTACCTGATCTTCAAAACCCAATCCCCCCATGGGCTTGCCTTGATAAAATACCTGCACCTCAAGCTCTTGATTTTCTCGCAATTTTAGAGGATTTTGCAATGGCACAATCTCTAGATCCATGCCAATGGGCTTGGCAAATGCGTCATTCCAGGCCAAAATATTTTTGCTTAATTTATAGATCTTGCGGGTTTGTGTGATGGCATTGCCATTTTTGTCTTGGATTCTATCGCGCCTTTGTGGATAGGGCTTCCCATCCTTATCAAAGCTGTAATATCCAAAATCATAATGCAGGGCAATCAAAGCAGGCTTGGCACCAAAAAAGAGCTTATTCTTTTGATAATCATAACCCGCCTTAATTTTTTTACCATCTCCATCCTTGGCCCAAACACCAAAAACATTCTGATTTTGGTAGCTACCCCAATGTCCATCCGCCCAAAATCGGATTTTGTAATCTTGATGATCCCAAGAAACCACAAACTGATGCGCAAATCCAAACGATGCACACAAAAGCAAAGAGAAAAATTTTTTCATAATAATCCTTGATTGAAGAGATAAGCCTTTATTATTGCCAAAAAAAGTAATGATTGCACTATGGATCTTGCAAAGCAACTCTAGCATGATAGCCCCACAAATCCCTAGTATCACAGAGATGTGCGAGGTAAGTAGCGCAGGGAGAGATGGGGTGGCACTAGCGCGCATCTGCTAGTTAAAAAGTGGGGGTTTGGGATGAAAAAAAGCGCGGGGTGTGGATAAACCACAGAAACAAAATCAGAAGGGGCAAAAACAACAATTAAACATAGGAGAAAACTAGGGAAGCCAGGACTTGAAATAATAAAAGCGACAAAAACAAAAAAGCAATCAAAGGTTGAGGAGAAAAAGACCCAGAAGCCCTTAGGCTTCCAAGTCAGGATTAGTCATCTCGACTGCCAAGAAGGCCTGTAAGCTGCAGAATCACGATGAAAATATTCAAAAAATCCAGATAGAGATTTAGGGCTGCATCTACGGGGCTGTCATAAAGTCCGCGCATCATATTCTGCGTATCATAGGCCACAAAAAGACTAAATAGGATCGCTGAAGCGCCAGCGATGACAATCTGGAACACAGGGGACTTCAAGAGGAAGTAATTCAGCAAGGAACAAACAATCACCACAAGCAGCGCGATAAAGAGCATTTTCCCCATGTTTGCGAGATCGCTTTTGGTTTTGAGTGCAAAAATGCTCATCACACCAAAGATGATTGTAGTCATGCCAAGCGCCTGCCACACCGCACTCATCCCACTTTTCATGATCACAAACCCTAGCAATGGGACAAGTGTCACTCCTGTGAGTGTGGTGAAGATGAAGAGCATGGCTACATTGATACCAGGCTTGCTCTTAGAGAAAATCAAACCCAAAAAGGCAAGAATTTCTGCGATGAAAAACACCCATTTATTTTGCACGACCATTTCAAAATTCTGCAGTCCAATCACAGAACCAATCGTAGCAAATAACAAGCTTGCGCAGAAAAATTTATAAGTGGTCTTTACAAAATTCACCATCGCGCTTTCGCTAGCAAAAGCTCTTGTTTGTTCAAAACTACCAACTCTATCGTATAAACTCATTTTTACTCCTTACAAATGTAAAAGTCACCAATACTACAGAAACTCTGTTAAAAATACGTAAACTCCAAAAACCCTCAAAAGCACCCTTCAACAAAAAGAAAAATTTTTGCAAATCCTAGCAGAAGAGGCGTGGCTTGAGGAATGCGCGCATTTAACAGAGTATTGCAATGCATGGAAATTTTAGCAGGGTTGGGATTGTGAAGGAGTGCAGAGTTTTGGGAGTTGATTTGCTAGGGTTTCCTTGCACATGAAACTGCTGGGTTTGTGGGTTTTGTCTGTGAGAGGGGATTGCACTGCTACCCCCACCCCAAGCTCCACAACCCTGCCATTTGATGATTTGACACCTATCCCTCTTGTATGCCTCTACCATCCCTGCGGCTCTAGCGGGATTTTTCTCTGCCTGCAGCCTTGTTTGTTTGAAATTTTAGGAATCTTTGATAGCAAAAGCACATTATTTTGCTAAGATTTCCCAAAACTTTGCTAAAAATCATAGGGAATTCCAAAGCCCCCATGTTTGCAAACAAGAACAAAATGCGCCAGAGAATGCGCCCTTAAGATTTTATTAAAAAGTAGAGGAAGCAATTGCGCTAGAAACTAAAGGAAAGTCAGGGAAAACTAGGAAGGCTAGACAAATACAAACATGGCAGAAAAAATAAAAATCGCAATCAATGGTTTTGGCAGATTGGGGAGAAGCATTGCGCGGGTGATTTGTTTGCAAAAAGACATGGAACTCATCGCCATCAATGATGTGGGCGAATGGGAAATCCTTTCTTATCTTTTGGCCCATGATAGCATTCATGGCCCCTTCCCAAAGAGCGTGAATTATGAACAAAATGCACTTTCCCTCGATGGCAAAAAAATCCGCATCACCAATCACCAAGATCCCAAACAAATAGAATTTGGCGATGCAGATATCATCATCGAGTCTTCTGGCAAATTTCTGCATACTAGGGATTTTGTCCATCATCTAGAAAAAGGCGCAAAAAAAGTCATCCTCTCCTCACCCAGCAATGATGATATGCCCACCTTTGTACTAGGGGCAAATCACCAGGAATACCAGGGGCAAAGCATCATCTCCAATGCCTCCTGCACCACCAACTGTCTCGCACCAATTTGTGATATTTTAGAGCGGCATTTTGGCATCATCTCTGCAAACATCCTCACCATCCACAGCTACACCAATGACCAAAATCTCCTCGATGGCGTACACAGAGACAAGCGTCGTTCACGCGCTGCTGCTAGCAACATCATCCCCACCTCTACAGGTGCTGCAAAAAATCTCTACAAAGTCCTCCCCAGCCTCAAGGGAAAACTCCATGGCCATAGCGTGCGCGTCCCAGTAAGCGATGTCTCTTTGCTAGATCTCAATCTCTGGCTCAAGCAAACACCAAGCATCCCTGAGCTGCATGCACTTTTTTTGGATTATGCCAAAAACAGCCTGCAAGGGATCTTACAACTGGATTTTGATTTTGGCGTGAGCAGTGATTTCTTGCACAACCCCCATAGCTGCATCATCGCCAATGATCTAAGCTTTGAGGTGGGAGGACTGCTCAAGATCATGGCATGGTATGATAATGAGTGGGGATATTCCAACCGCATCATTGAGCTAGCACGCTACATTCATCAAAGATAAGACCATGCAGATTCCCTTTCTTGATCTTACTTCTTTGAACAAGCCTTATTTCTCACCATTTCTCAGGCGCACAAAAGAGATTTTTGCTCAGAGTGATTTTATCAATGGAGCAGCATGCAAGCAGTTTGAGCAGGAATTTGCTCGCTACATTGGTGCGCGATACTGCCTGGGAGTGGGCAATGGCACAGATGCGCTAGAGATTGCCATCAAGGCCTTGAATCTACCAAAGGGCAGCCAAATCATCCTCCCAGCCAATACCTTCAAGGCATCTTGTGAGGCAATCTTAAACACGGGGCATAAGGCTGTGATTGTGGATTGCAACGAAGATTACACCATCAATATCCCCTCACTAAAAAGAGCCCTCACTCCAGGCAGCGCGGCAATCCTAGTGGTACATCTTTATGGCAGAATCTGTGACATGGCATCCATTCTAGAGATTGCTAGAAGCTATGAATTAGCCCTGATTGAAGACTGCTCCCAGGCTCATGGCGCAAGGATTAAAATCGGGAATAAAATGCTTTTTGCAGGAAATATTGGAGACATCGCTACCTTTAGCTTTTATCCCAGCAAAAATTTGGGTGCCATCGGGGATGGGGGCTGCATCCTAAGCAATGACAAAAATTTAATTTCTAGATGTCAAAACATCGCCAATCACTGCCCAAATCCTCAGGAAAAAATCCACTTCATCGGCAGAAATTCCCGCCTAGATTCCCTGCAAGCCGCATTTTTGTCACTAAAATTGCCAGATTTGGAGGCCCAAAACCAACATCGCCAAAAAATCGCTAAGCTCTATAGAGAAAAACTCTGCAACATCCATGCCCTTGTTTTGCCCCAAATCCCGGTGTTTGCTCATCAATGCGTGTGGCATTTGTATGTGGTACGCCTCCAAGGGGAATTAGAAGGAAAGAGAGAGGATCTAATGGAGTTTTTGAGGGAGAGAGGCATAGAGACGCGTGTGCATTATGCGCAAAATCTCACCAAGCTTAAAGAAATTCACAGCAATATTAGCACCATCACCTCCCCCACTCCCAATGCCAACAATTGGGAGGCCAATCTCCTTTCTTTGCCGATGGGCACCCATCTGCAAGAAAAAGATATTATCATCATAGCAGAAAGCATCCAAGCATTTTGCAAACTCATTACAAAGGCATAACATGAAATTTTTCTCCATTTTACTAAGCACATTTTTCTTATTTGGCTGCTTTGGTAGCAAACCTGAGCACAAGGCACTTCCAGCAAGGGCAAAAACCTGCGATAGCCCTCATGCCATCATCACCCCCCCAACAATCAAAGCAGAAGAAAAAAATGATCTTGCCATCACTCCAGAAAAAGTAAAAGAAGGTCTCAACTACCTTATCCAAGATGGCTGTCTAGTTATTGGTGAGGGCGCGGATGCCTATAGCCTTGACATCAGCTATGAGAGCGAACTGCACCAACAGCAAGTAAGTCTCCTGGTTGTCAGCGATGAGGAAAACACCGCAAAACTCACCATTGAGGCCACTTTGAAAAAACAAGGCGTTACAAGGACTTTCAAAAGCACCAAGAATATCTCACACAAGGGTAAGAAAATCCTAGGAATTGGATCAAACACAGAAATCACCAAAGATGATATTGATGAATTACTCAATAGCACGCTGCTAAATGTCTATGATCAAATCCTAAAGAACATCAAATAGCCCAAGTTCCCACTAAAGCCACTTGATTCCCGTGGCTTCTTCTTGTGCCTGCAATGGCATGGGGCTTGGATTTGACAATGGGAATAGCTGTGAGTAGTCTTTGGATTTTTGCAAGCACTCAAGATGCAGCGGAGTTAGGATCCTTTGACTTTGGCGACATTAGCGTGGTTTCTTCCCATGGGATGATTAACACAGCGACTCTATGAGTTTTGTAATTTGTGTGAATCATACAGACTTGTGAATGGAGGGGTTGTGGTGGATTTTCTCATGGCTATAGCAGAGTTTTCTATCGCAATTCCTTGCGGAAGTATAGCTTTGGGGGTTTTATAGTGGGTGGTTGAGATTTTTGAAAATCCCAAAAACTCTCGTGGCTTCTTTGTTCCACAGAAGGAATCTGGTAGAATGTAGGTTTTATTTATTTTAGAATTTTTGGGGAGAAGATGAAGGAAGATTCACAACAAGATTTCCACAGAATTATGAAAAATCGCCATTTGATGATGATTGCCTTTGGTGGGGTGATTGGCACAGGGCTCTTTGTAGCCACGGGAGAAAATCTCCACCAAGCAGGTGCACTTGGCACACTGCTCTCCTATGCCATTGGCGCACTCATTGTATGCACTGTGATGCTGAGCCTTGGGGAGCTCTCTTCTATGTTTCCCAATACTTCAAGTTTTGGCGATTATGCACATCGTTTCATCAGCCCCAGCACGGGCTATGTGGTCACCTGGCTTTACTGGCTTACCTGGGTGGCGGCACTTGGAGGGGAGTTCACAGCAGTGGGACTATTGATGCAAAAATGGTTTCCTGATGTGCCCGTGTGGGTATGGGCAAGCATCTTTGGGGTGGTCATTTTTGTGCTCAATATCTGGACGGTGCGCGTGTTTGCCGAAGGAGAATTTATCTTTAGCGGGATCAAAGTCATCGCGGTGATTTTGTTTTTGCTGCTAGGTTTTGGTGTGATTCTTTACAATGTTTTCCATTTTGGCGTGCGCGAGACCTTTGTGTATTACTACAAAGATGGCTGGTTCCCCAATGGCCTTTCCGCAATCTTGATGACGATTTTGGCGGTGAATTTTGCCTTTTCTGGCACAGAGGTCATCGGGGTGGCTGTGGGCGAGACCAAAGACCCGGGAAAAGCCATGCCAAAGGCCATCAATGCCACACTATGGCGCTTGGTGCTGTTTTTCATCGGCACGGTTTTCATCATCGCCACCCTCCTGCCCTATGATGATGCACGCCTTAGTACCAGCCCCTTTGTGGCGGTACTAGACAAAATTGGCATCCCCTTTGCAGGCGATATTATGAATTTCATCATCATCATTGCCATTTTTTCTGTAAGCAATTCTGGACTCTATGCCTCTTCTCGAATG
The DNA here is from genome assembly GCF_900476215.1 of Helicobacter mustelae. Taxonomy (NCBI): domain Bacteria; kingdom Pseudomonadati; phylum Campylobacterota; class Epsilonproteobacteria; order Campylobacterales; family Helicobacteraceae; genus Helicobacter; species Helicobacter mustelae. The sequence goes on from NZ_LS483446.1 coordinate 1,487,167, forward strand.
CTCTGGAGCCTAGGAAATACCGGCAAGATCCCCAGATTCTTTGGCAAGGTCAATCACCGCGGCACACCAGTGAATGCTGTGATCTTCTCCATGCTAGGATCCCTCTCAGCCCTAAGCTCGCTAGTCTTTGCACCAGAGATTGTCTTCTCCACACTCATTGGAGTCTCTGGCTTCACTTCCATCCTCACCTGGATGTCTGTGAGCCTAGCCCAATACAATTTCCGAAAATCCTGCAGCCAAGAGATGCTTGCAAAACTGCCTTATAAAACCCCATTCATGCCCTACACGCCCATCATCGCGCTCTTTCTTTGCTCTGCATCCATCATTGGTTGCTTCTTTGACACCACCCAGAGGATCTCCATCTTTGCTACACTGATTTTTGTGCTTGTGTGCTATGGAACCTATTTCCTCACAGAAAAAAAACCCTCCACAATCAATTCCTAGGAAAAGTCTTGGTTTTTATTGCAAAACCAAGGGATAATTGATAAAATCCAGAAATATTTAAATACAAAGCAAGGAAAAAAATGCTACAGACCATCAATCTCACCATGAACTACGCCACAAAAAAGCTCTTTGAAAACATCAACATCAAGCTGGATTCAGGCAAGCGCTATGGACTCATCGGGGCAAATGGTGCGGGGAAATCTACTTTTTTGAAAATCCTTCAGGGTGCCTATGAGCCAAGTAGCGGAGAGGTCATAATCCACCCTAATGCAAGGCTTGGAGTACTGGGTCAAGATCAATATGCCTTTGAAGATCTCAGCCTCAAAGATGCCGTGCTCATTGGCAACAAGCGCCTTTTTGATGCGGTGAAAGAAAAAGAGAGGCTCTATGCAGAGGGGGATTTAAGCGATGAAAAGGTCAATGAACGCTTAGGCGAACTAGAGATGATTTGTGCTGAAGAAGATCCCATGTATGAATATGAAGTGGTCATTGAAAAAATCCTGCAAGATCTAGGATTCCCCACAGATCTCCACACACAACCAATGAAAACACTCACTGGAGGAGATAAGTTCAAAATTTTGCTTGCTCAAGTGCTTTTCCCAAAGCCTGAAATCCTATTACTAGATGAACCTACAAACAACCTCGATCTCCCCGCCATCGCTTGGCTAGAGGAAAATCTCAAGCGACATGTTGGAACAATGGTGGTCATCAGCCATGACAGGCATTTTCTCAACACCGTTTGCACACACATTCTCGACCTAGATTTCAAGACCATTCGCGAATTTAGTGGGAATTATGATGATTGGTATATTGCCTCTACCCTCATTGCCAAACAACAAGAAATGGAGCGCAATAAAAAGCTCAAAGAAAAAGAAGAATTAGAGAATTTTATCGCTAGATTCTCTGCCAATGCTTCCAAAGCAAGGCAGGCCACCTCGCGTCAAAAACAATTAGAAAAGCTTGAGATTCAAGCCCTTGCCCTATCTAGCCGCAGGGATCCTAGCATCAGCTTCAAACCCAAGCGCACCATTGGTAATGAAGCACTGGAGTGTGAGGGGATTTCTAAGAGCTATGGAGAGAAGAAGGTTTTAGAAAATCTTAGTCTGAAAATTCTCCCAGGGGATAAAATCGCGCTCATTGGTGCCAATGGAGTGGGGAAAAGCACACTGTGCAAAATCCTAGTCGAAGAGATAGCGCCTGATCAGGGAACCGTAAAATGGGGCGCGACGACTCAGCGGGGCTATTTTCCTCAAAATGTAAGCGAAGAGATAAAAGGCGAAGAGACGCTTTATGAATGGCTGAGGGGATTTGACAAAAAAGTAGAGAGCGGGGAAATTCGCAATGCACTAGGAAGGATGCTATTTAGTGGCGAAGAGCAAGAAAAAAGCATCAATGCTCTAAGCGGTGGCGAAAAGCATCGCATGGTGCTTTCTAAGCTCATGCTTGAGGGAGGGAATTTCCTCGTGCTTGATGAGCCAAGCAACCATCTGGATCTAGAGTCCATTGTAGCCCTTGGCGAGGCACTCTATAAGTTCAATGGGAATGTCATCTGCGTAAGTCATGACCGCGAACTCATCGATGCGTTTGCAAATCGAATCATCGAGCTAGTAGATGATGGAGCCAATGGCGCTAAAGTGATAGATTTTCATGGCAGCTATGAAGAATACCTAACCAGCAAAGAACAAGCACTTAAATCTAAAGCAAGCAGAAAGGATCAAGGCACTTGAAAAAGGTTTTATTTTTTTTATGCGGTCTCATTTCTCTAACAAGTGGCCAAGATATCACAAGCAAACAAGCCTGGGAATATGTCCTAGAACACAATGACGGAATCAAGGCTGAAGAACTAGGGCTTAGGCGTCAAGAGAAGCTAACTCTTGCCTCCAAGCTCTCCTTCCTCCCAGAGATCAACATCACCGCACTCTATATGCACCTAGCAAACCCCATCCACCTAGACATCAGCCCTACAAAAAAAAGCATTGCAAACACCATCAACAACCGCATCCCTCAAGCAGCACCGGTCATAAATAGCACCCTTTCTCAAATCCCCAACTTCATCAATCTCACCAATGAAAACATTGCAATCGGCTCGCTCAACATCATCTACCCACTCTACACAGGCGGGCGACGCATAAGCGGAATTAAGATCGCCAAACTCCAAGAAAAAGACTCCATAGAAGCCCTACGCCTCAAAAAACTCGCCACCTTTGAGGAGCTCAACAAAATCTATTATGGAGTCTTGCTGCAAAGAGAGATCTTGCAAACCCTGCAAGACATCCAAAAAGGCGCAGAGATTCACTACCAAAACGCAAAAAAACTCTACAAAGCCGGACAGATCGCAAAAATCGAAGTGCTGGGCGCGCAGGTGGCGCTGGATAAAGCAAAAAACAAAGTCAAAGAGGCAAGCAACACGCTAGAAGTCTCCAAGATGGCCCTAGATATCGCGCTAGATCTCAAAGGCGCCAATCCCACCTCCACCATCAAAGTAGAAAAAATCCAGATGAGTGAAGAAAGCTTGGTGCAAAGAACACTAGATTCCTATCCCATCCTAAAGAGCCTGGATCACAAAGTCGGTGTGGCAAAGGAAATGCGTCATATGGAGATTTCTAGATTCCTGCCAGAAGTCTCTGTTATGGGGTCTTATTTCTTGGATAATCGCTTTTTGTTAGGCAATCAATCCCTCCCCTCTTGGTATGTGGGAGTCTTTGGAAAGCTACCCATTATCACACCTGGGGGCAGGATCCCTCATGTGCAGGCTGCAAAAATCGCAGAGATGCAGCTAGACAAAACCAAATCTCAAGCCATCAAAGACATGGAAGTGCTCGCGCGCAAGACCTACAAAGAAGTGACCTTCGCCCAGCAAGAATACTGGAGCCTAGACTCTAGCATCAAGCTTGCAGAAGAAAACCTAAAGCTCCAGGAAGAAGCCTTCATTCAAGGGCTTGCCACAAGCGTACAGGTCACAGATGCGCGCAATCTCCTTGCAAGCACCTTGGTAGAACAAAAAACCATTGCCTACAAATACATTGTTTTGCTTTCCAAAATGATGGCACTCAGCGATGACATTGCGCTATTTTATAAAATCCAATACTAAGGAACTGCATGGAAGAGAAAAAAAATAAGGAAAAACAAGACTCCGCGCAAAGAGCCAAAAAGGATGCAGAAAAAGAGGTCAAAAAGGCGCGCAAAAAAATAGAAAAAGAGGCGCGCAAAAGAGCAAAAGAAGAAGCCAAAAAAGAAAAAACACAGGAAAGAGAGTCTAAGTGGGCGGGGTTTTTTGGAACCAAAAAGGATAAAAATGACAAAAAAAGCACAAATGAGGCGCCAAAAAACAAAGGAGAAAAGTCAAAAGAGAGCAAAAAAGACAAGAAGCAAAAAAGGCTGCTTGTGCCAGAGATTGAGCATCTCAAGATAGAGCTCAATCCCAAAAAAGAAGAAGAGAAACAAGAGAACAAAGAAGAGGTAAAAAAGCTCCAAGAGCCAAAAGAGGAGAAAAAGGCACAGAAAGAAGACAGGGAAGAGAAAGAAAAAGAATCCAAAAAGGACAAAAAGAAATCCAAAAAAAGAAAAAAGGGATTTCTCAAGTTCCTTTTATTCCTCCTTGGTATTGGCATCATCATCTGGCTTAGCGTGACTTTCTATCGCGCCTATCTTCCCAAACCTCTGCGTTTGCAGGGCCAAATCACTGCTAGAGAATATAGCCTAAGCTCCAAACTCGCTGGCAGAGTTGAAAATCTCAAGGTCAAAAAAGGAGACATGGTACAAAAAGGCGAGCTCATCTATCAAATCCATAGCCCCGAAGTAGAGGCCAAGCTCGCCCAAGCTCAAGCAAGCTATGAAGCTGCAAAGGCAATCAGCCAAGAAACCAGCAAAGGCGCGCGCGATGAGACCATCATCTCAGCAAAAGATGTCTACTCCAGCGCAAAAACCATGACAGAACTAGCAAAAAAAACCTATGATCGCCTAGAGGGCCTCTATAAAAACGGAGTGGTGAGCTTGCAAAAGCGCGATGAGGCCTATGCGGCATACCAGAGTGCAAAATACCGCGAAAATGTCGCCTACCAGCAATACAAAATCGCCCTAGATGGAGCGCGCGATGAGACCAAAAAAGCAGCCTTTGAGAAGCAGAAAGCAGCCCAGGGGCAGGTGAGTGAGGTGGAGGCCTATATCAAAGACATCAATGTCTATGCGCCAATTAGCGGGGAGGTGAGCAATGTACTGCTCCATGATGGGGAGCTAAGTCCTAGTGGATTCCCTGTCGTGCTGCTAGTGGATACCAAAGATGTGTGGCTGCGCCTTAGCATCAATGAGCAATACCTCTCCAAATTCCAAAAAGATGCCGTCTTTGAGGGCTATATCCCAGCCCTTGACAAAACCATAAAATTCAAGGTCAATTATGTCTCTGTCATGGGAGATTTTGCCACATGGAAAGCCACAAGCAGTGGTAAGGGTTATGACATGAAAAGCTATGAGATTGATGCGGTTCCACTAGAGGAGATTGAAGGCTGGCGCATGGGGATGAGCGTCCTAGTTGAGGTCCCTTGATGCCCCGGCTCTTCCTCATCCTCTCCCACTCAAAATTCCTCTGGATCCTCTACATCGTTCTTCCACTGGCATTTTGCGGCATCATTTATAGCATCTTTGTAGATGCCCTTCCCAGATCCCTGCCTATTGGTGTCGTGGATGAAGATCACAGCAGCCTCTCGCGAGATCTCCTCTATGCTGCAGCAAATTCTGCCACGCTCAAAATCACCAAGCAATACCATTCCATCAAAGAGGCCAAGGAAGACTTAAGCATCGCTAAAATCTATGCACTCCTAGTCATCCCCAAAAATTTGCAGAAAAACATCAAAATGGGAGTGGAGCAGAGTGTTGGATTTTACTACAATGCCCAATTCATCCTCATTGGCAAGGCATTAGATAGTGCGATGCTCCAGATCATTTCAAGCATCAATGCCAAACTCCAAGCAGGCAAAAATCTCATAAAAGCCACCAACATCAACATGGCTCTAAGCCAAAGCGTGCCCATTCTCCCTCATATTAATTTGCTTTTCAATGCCAAAAGCAATTATGCCCAATTCTTGGTCACGCTCATTTTGCCCTGCATCTGGCAGATCCTCATCGCCCTTGGCATACTCAATCTCCTCTCCTATCCCCTCAAAAACAGCAAGGATTTTTGGGCGCGCTTTGGCTTCAATCTTTTTATATTTACCTTCTGGGGCATGGCAATGGTTTATTTTTTTGCCAAGATGGATTATCCACTCCTTGGCTCTATCCCGCTGATTTTCCTAGGCTTTGTGGTGCTAGGAATTGCGATTAGCTCTGTGGTGATTTTTTTGCAATCCCTTCTCCAAGAGCCCACCAGATCCATCTCGTTCATCGCAGCCTACACAGCCCCAAGCCTAGCATTTGCAGGCGTGACCTACCCACAAAGTGCCATGGATCATTTTGCATTATTGTGGAATCATATTTTGCCCATCTCCTATTTCATGGAATTTTATTTCCAGCAGGCAAATTATGGCGGGTCCATCCTAGGAGGCCTTGAGATCCTTGCCAAAATGCTGCCCTTTTTTGGCTTCTTATTTTTGGGCTTTTGCATCTACAAACTGCGGGGAAAAATATGAGTCTTGCCAAAGTCTTAATCTCTGAATTCAAATTCCTTTTTTCCAATATCATCATCTTGCTTACTGTATTTGGTGGCTCGCTGATTTATCTTTTGCTCTATCCCACCCCCTACAAGTCCGATGTGATCCTGCATCAAAAAATCGCCATTGTAGACTTAGATCAAACCAAGCTCAGCCAAGAACTCATCTTCATGCTCAATGCCGCCCCACAAGTGGATGTAACTTCCATCCTTGGCTCAGAAAAAGAAGCTAGAGACAAGGTCCTGCGAGGCGAAATTCTAGGCTATGTCTCCATCCCCAAGGGCTTTGAATCCGATCTTCACAAAGGCATCAGCGCCAAGCTTGACTATGTGGTCAATGCCTCCTATTTCTCCGCATATGGCGCGATCATGGAGGGCATCAATAATGCAGTAAGCACGCTTAGTGATGCCATAAAAATCCAGCGCAAAATCCTAACAGGTCAAGAAATCCACCAAAATCCCGACCTCCTCAAAAAAGAAAGCATCCCCCTCTACAACCCCACCAATGGCTATCTCAACTACGCTCTAGCAGCGATTTTGATCTTTATCCTGCATCAGACTGCAGTGGCTGGGAGCATGCTCATGGGTGCATTCCAAAATGCGCAGAACTCCAAGGGCGCCTACTACAAAGAAGCGCCATTTTTCAAAGTCCTGATAGCTAGAATCCTCATTTTTATGGGGATTTATATCCTGCTTTTTTTGCTGTATTTTGGCTTATTTTTCCAGATCTATCACATCAACGTGCACGCCAGTGATCTGGATTTTTGGTGTTTTGCGCTCGCGCTCATCTTTGCGATGGTATCCCTGGGAAGCTTTCTGGGACTGTTTATCAAAGACACTGCACTCCCCACCCAAATCGTACTCATCTCCTCCCTGCCCATCGTCTTTGCCCTAGGCTTCATCTGGCCTAGCGACCTCATTCCCCTCCCCATCAGAGCTTTCATGAATCTGCTACCAGCTTATCATGGAGTCAATGGCTTTTTGCACCTCAATCAAATGGGTGCACCCCTCTCTCAAGTCATGCCAGAGTTTTTTTGGCTGCTGGGGCTTGGGGGATTTTTTTGCATCTGCGCGATATGCACCCAATCCCTTAGAAAAAGAAAAATTTAAATGCAATGGGATACCTGACCAGGCGCGGGGGATTAGAGGGGAAGCATTTTAAAACCCCCTGCGGGCCCCGCCCGCGTAAAAAGTAGAGCCTGACCGGGGTGGGGGATGGATAAGGGGGAGGGAGCGACTTTGCCATTCAAGCCCCCTCCCCCTTGTCAAAGAAAAAGAAGCAACCCCCGCAAAGGGAGTGAGAGAAAAGCAGTATCAGGTTATTCGAGGAAAAAGTGCTACAGATCGAGAGAAAAAAGTATTTTTTTGGAAAGTGCTTTGCTTGCATTTTTGGTTCAACCCACCAAAAGGGCGGGGCAAAAGCCCCAAAGCGTTACCTCTTGAGTAGAATCTCCAACCTAAACCAAAAAAGGCTAAATTTGAAGTATAATACCCTTGTAGGACGCTTTTTGCTATGTCTCTTCATAGCTCGTCCTTTTTGGTAGTTTAGCCCCTCTCTTCAAAGAGGGGCGTTGCTATTATAGCAAAGCACTTAGATTTATTCTATTTAGCAATTTACCTCTAGCTTCCCCTAATCCCCATCACCAAAGAATAAAATCCTTCCCCCCATCATCCACGGTAAGATAGAGCCTAATGTTAAGAATGCAGTGGTTGCAGCACAAGGGTGTAGGGGGCCGCGTAGGGTGGTGTGCGAGAGCAGGGCACGGGCACAAGTGGGAGCATTTTAAAAAATCCCTGTGGGCGTATGCCCACGGTAAAAAGTAGAGCCTGACCGGGGTGGGGGTCCATAAGGGGGAGGGGTGACTTCGCGCACGAGCGAAGCTCTTGCCCATACTTGCCATTCAAACCCCTCCCCCTTGTGAAAGAAAAAAGCAGCTCCCGCGTAAGGGTGGCAATAGCAAAAAGAAAACCCTCCTCGGGAAAACGAGGAAAAGAGCAGCCGCGCAAGGAGGGTAGAAAAAGAAACCTCGCAGGGGATAAGGAAAAAAGAAACTTCTCGAGTCATCGAAAAGTAACCCTCCTTGAGCCATCAAGGAAGAACCCTCACACAGATCTAAAAAACCCCGCGCAAGGGAGCAAGAAACCCCCTTGAGTCATCGAGAGAAAGGCCAGAGAAAATAAAGCTTAATTTCATCAGAGGGTTTTATACCATCACCAAAGCCACTCCGCATAAAGAGAAGTGAGCAAAGAAAACACAGCCTTTGCTTGATGTCTTTGATAAACTCGCTTTGTATTGGTAAAATTCCCTTGTAATTTTTGGAGTTTGATAAAAGAAGGTGATGGGATGCATGCTATAAAGACACAGGAAAGCCAAAAGAAAAAAACACTAAAAACAAGCCAAGTCAAAGAGAATAGGATGCAAACCCCAAGCCAAAGAGATTCAAGGAGTTTGAGGAAGGTAATAATATGAATTCTGTAGAGAAATTACTCCAAACCCTCTGCCCTCATGGTGTGGAGTTTAAAACACTCGAGGAAGTTTTTACAATTGGAAATGGTTACACTCCATCAAAAAAGAATCCTGAATTTTGGGAGAATGGGAACATTCCTTGGTTTAGAATGGAAGACATCCGACAAAATGGCAGAATCCTAGAGGATTCTATTCAGCACATTACCCCAAAAGCTTTAAAAGGTGGGAAGCTATTCCCTAAGGGTTCGATTATCATCTCTACGACAGCAACCATAGGAGAACATGCTCTTTTAATCGTTGATTCCTTAGCGAATCAACGATTCACTTTTTTGAGTAAAAAAGTGAATTGTGATATTGCTCTGGATGAAAAATATTTTTTCTATCATTGCTTTGTATTGGGAGAATGGTGTAGAAAGAATATCAATGTCTCAGGTTTTGCCTCTGTGGATATGGCTGCCTTTAGAAAATATAAGTTTCCCCTTCCCCCTCTGGAAGTCCAAAGAGAGATTGTGAAGATTTTAGACACATTTACAGAATTAAATACAGAATTAAATACAGAATTAAAGTTACGCAAAAAGCAGTATGAATACTATCGCAATTGGCTGCTCTCTTTTGGCGATGTGGATGCAAGCAAAGAAGGAGCAGAGCAGAGACTAAGAGATAAATCCTATCCCAAAGCCCTCAAAGCATTGCTACTCTCTCTCTGCCCTCATGGTGTGGAGTTTAGGAAGTTGGGGGAGGTGGGGAGATTTACTAGAGGCAATGGACTTTTAAAAAGCAATCTACAAACCCATGGCAAGCCCGTCGTGCATTATGGACAAATTTATACTCGGTATGGCCTTGCAACTGAGAAAACGATTTCATACGTTAGTGAAACTCTATTTGCGAAATTAAAAAAAGCAAAACCCAAAGATATACTCATTGCTGTAACTTCAGAAAATGTAAAAGATGTGGGAAAAAGTACGGTGTGGCTAGGAGATGAAGAGGTAGCCTTTTCGGGCGAAATGTATAGCTATTCTACGGATCAGAATCCTAAGTTTATCGCCTATTATTTTCAAACTTCGAAATTTCAAAAAGAAAAGGAAAAGATAGTGACGGGGACTAAGGTTATACGCATCCATGAAGATGATTTAAAACAAATCAAAATCCCCCTTCCCCCTCTGGAAGTCCAAAGAGAGATTGTGAAGATTTTAGATGATTTCTCCACCCTCACAGAGGACCTTAGCTCTGGCATCCCTGCAGAGATTGCTGCAAGAAAAAAGCAATATGAATATTATCGTGACAAACTACTCACCTTCACACCCCTCATAAAGGAGGGAGAATGATGCTTTTAAGGCAGGGGGGTTCCCTACCCTCACTCCAACCCCATAAAAAGGATGGGCCGCGTAGGGTGGTGTGGTTGCAATGCACGGGCACAAGTGGGAGCATTGTGAAAAATCCCTGTGGGCGTATGCCACGATAAAAAGTAGAGCGTGTAGGGGTGGGGGTACGACATAGGGGGAGGGAGCGACTTTGCCATATAAGCCCCTCCCCCTTGTCAAAGAAAGAACCTCCCTCGGGTTATTCGAGGAAAAAGCAGCCGCTCAGGGGGTGGAAAAAACCCACGGGTTATTTAAGGAAAGAGATTTTTAAGAAAGTGTAAAAGAAGAGGGGAGTGATAAACCCCTGCAAGGGTGGCAAATAAAGCCTTTAAAAAAATCCTTTATTTGCGCTTTTGGTCTGTGAGTTTTTCTGTAAATTTCTGTAGCACATACAGGCATACAGGTACGATAAAAAGCGTGAGGATCATCGAGCTCACCACCCCTCCGAGCATGGGTGCGGCGATGCGCTTCATGACTTCATTGCCTACGCCATTATTAAACATAATGGGAAGGAGCGAGCAGACCAAAGAAAGCACAGTCATGAGTTTGGGGCGCACACGCTTGGCCGCACCTTCAATGATGCAAGACTCAAGCCCTCCGCCATATTCCTTTCGTTTTTGCAATGCAGAATCCAGATAGACCATCATCACGATAGAAGTCTCAGCCGCCACGCCAAGAAGCGCTAAAAATCCCACAATCACGGCCACACTGAGATTGTATCCCAGCAAGTCGATGGCCAAAAGCCCGCCAAAGATCGCAAAGGGTAGCGTGAAAAATACCACGATGGCATAGGTGAGATTTTGCAGGGCCAACAAAATGAGTAAAAACACTAGGAAAATGGTGAGGGGAATGACAAATTTCATTGTGTTTAGGGATTTCTCCAAATATTCACTTTCCCCAGAAAATTCATAATAATAACCACTTGGCAATTTGAGACTAGAAAGCAATTTGCTCGCATCGCGCTTGTAGGTATCTGCACTCACTCCAGTCTTTGGGGTGATGTAGACAAAATTCACCTTCAACCCACCCTCGCTCTTGAGCTCTAGGGACATTTGTCTCTCTTGTATCTGACCAAGATCTAAGAGTGGAACAAAACCATAATCTGTCTTGATATAGAGCTCTCTTAGTGCCCTTAATCTATCTCTCTGCACATCAACAAAACGCAGACTCAAGGCATAGCGCTCCACTCCATCAATGATGGTAGAGACCTTAGCACCACCCACTCCTTGCGCGATGAAACTAAGTACCTGCTCCTTTGTGATGCCATAATAAGCAAGCTTTTGATTATCTAGCGTAATGTCTATAAAAAACCCCTTATTACTGCGCTCAGCAAACACAGAAAGACTGCCAGGATAGCTAGATAATCGCGATTCAATCTGGCCAGAGATCTCTTGGAGCTTGTCGCTATCATTGCCAAAGACCTTGATGCCAAGGGGGGTGCGAATGCCTGTGAGCAGCATGTCAATGCGCCCTTTGATGGGGTAGGTCCAGGAATTGGTCAACCCCTTTACCTGCAGGGCTTTTTCAAATTCATTGCGCAGCTTTTGCATGTCCATGCCCTTGCGCCATTGGTTTTTGGGTTTGAAGGTGATGAAGGTCTCAATCATAGCCAGCGGTGCTGGATCTGTGGGGGTGTTGGCACTTCCTACCTTGCCAAAGACACTCTCCACCTCAGGAAAGGATTTTAAAATCTTGTCAGTTTTGACCAAAAATGCGCGCGCGCTCTCTACATTGGCCCCATAGCTTGTCACAGGCATATAAATCATCACTCCCTCATCAAGTGGGGGCATGAATTCCCATTTTTGATGGGGATAGAGATAGACCATATAACCAATCCCCGCCGCACAAAGCCCCAAAAAAATATAATCAAATCGCAGGGCAAGTTTCAAAGCTGGCGTATAAAGGCGCATGAAAAAGGCACTAAGGATGTTTTTCTCTTCAGGCAGGATCTTGCCCTGGATAAGGTAAAACATCAAAATGGGCACCAAGGTAATGGAGAGCAAAGCGCCAAAAATCATTGCAAAAGTCTTGGTGAATGCCAGCGGGGCAAAGAGCTTGCCCTCCTGGCCATTGAGCCCAAAAATAGGCAGGAAGGAAATGGTGATAATCATCAAAGCAAAAAACACAGCCCCACCCACCTGAGAGCTTGCATGAATGATGGCATGCATCCTGTCTTTTGCAGTATGGGGAGTGGGAAGGGCAAGGAGATGTTTATGCGCATTTTCCACCATGACGATGGCTGCATCTACCATCGCACCAATGGCAATCGCAATACCCCCAAGGCTCATGATATTGGAAGTGATGCCAAAAATCTTCATCAATAAAAAGCTAAAGAGCACACACAAAGGCAGCGTGATAACAATCACAAGGGCACTGCGCAAATGCCACAAAAACAAAATCACAATCAACAAAACAATAACACATTCCTCTAGCAGGGTATGCCAGAGATTGTCGATGGCCTGCTGAATAAAATCACTGCGATCATACACAGGCGTGATTTGCACATTGGGATTTTCTTTTGCAATTTGCTCTAGGCGCTTTTTAATTGCCCTAATCACCCCAAAAGTATCTGCCCCATAGCGCACCAAAACAATCCCCCCCACTACCTCGCCTTCTCCATTGAGGTCAGCAATGCCTCTCCTGGCTGAGGGCGTGAGTACGACCTGGGCTATGTCTCCTACTCTAAGGGGGATAGAGTTTTTTGTTTTCACCATCACATTTGCGATGTCTTGTTGATTTTTGAGATAGCCACTAGCATTTACGACTTTTTCAAATCCACTCTGCAAGATCACGCCCCCACCTGTGTCATTATTGGCCTTTTTGATGGCATTGACCACCTCATCAAATCCGATGTTATACTGCACCAATTTATCATTATCAATGCGCACTTCATAGTTTTTCTCAAATCCCCCCACGCTAGC